>CAZFOF010000058.1:0-9700 GCA_964520265.1 uncultured Halobacteriales archaeon
ACCGAACCGCCCTCGGGGATGTACTCGTGGACCTCCTCGACCAGCATGAGACACGGCTGTTTCTGCTTTTTGGCCTTCGCGAACAGATGTCGCGAAATCGCCGTGAGCACCTCCTGTGCCTCGTCCTCGTCGAGAAACGAGGAGATATCGAGGATGATGGGGACGTTCTGCTCCAGGGCGAGTGAGGCCATCTTCTCGGCGTGGTCGGCGGTAATCTGGATGTCACACTCCTCGTCGGCACCCGCGTGGAGAATCTCGTACTCCTCTTTGAGGCCGTAGTACTCCCCGTCGATGTCGACGATGAGGATGCCAAAGCCGTTGTCCAGCAGTTTCTCGGCGATGACGCTGGCGGAGTTCGACTTGCCAGAGCCGCTTTTGCCGGTGACGAACCCTCTCCCGGTCAGCAGTTCGACAACCGGTAACTGGACGCGCTCGCCGGGGTCGCCGGTACCACCGCGGCCCTCGCTGGTCTCGGCGACCGTGATGTATTCTGTCTCTCCCATACGCTCTTGGTGGATAACTCGCCGCAGGACACATAATTCTCCGTCAGACGGACGAAAGACGCAGGTTTCCCGTAGCCACCGTGCAACCTCAACCGAACAGTCGCTGCCACAGCGAGCGTTTCCTGTGTTTCTCTGCCAGCAACACCGAACAGTCCACCTCGTCGACCACGTCGAGTATCAGCGACCCACCGACGAGTCGAGAGAGCAGTCCCTGTTCGGTTGCCCCGAGGATAACCATCGAAGCGTCGTCTGCTGCCCATTCGATTGCCTGTTCCACCTTACCGGTTTCGACACGGATTGTCGCGTCGTCGAGGTCGTGGTTCGCCGCCCACTCGTCCATGAACTCTCGACCGGACGTTTCGTCTTCCGCGACGTGGAGCAGCGTCACGTCGCTGTCGTACTGCTTTTTGAGCGAGCGGGCAACGCTGGCACTCAGGTCGGAATCCGGGCCGCCAGCGGTCGGAACGAGGATGTTCGAGGGGTCGAAGCCGCGGTCTTTAAACACGAGGAAATCACAGGGTACGTTTCCGGACATCTCGTCCAGTGCGGATTCGGCACGTCCCGGCGAGCCATGTGAGTCCGGCCCCCAGCCCATCACCGTGAGGTCGGCATCGTGAGTCCGGGCAGCGTCGAAGATTTCCTCGAAGCCACGGTGTGAGAGTATCGTATGTGTCTCGACGGGGACACCGAACTCCTCTGCGTCCGTCCGAGCAGCGGCAATCAGTTCTTCGGATGTCTCATCGAGTTCATCTTTGCGCTCGGCGGCCCCGGCCAGGGCCATCTGGTCGGGGACGGTGATGATATGCGTCGCGAGCACAGTCCCGTTTCGCTGTTTGGCGATTGCACTCGCCAGTTCGATGAGGTCACGCTCGCTCTCCGGGTTCGCCAGCGGCACCATCACGCGGAAATCGCCGCCGTCGGGCTGGACGCTGCTGGCTGCCGACACCGCCGCGTCGGGCATCTCGTCGGTGCGCGAGAGGATGTACTCGCCGAGGATACCCTGCTTGTCCGTTCTACTCCGGGCGTAGACGATGTACCAGACGATAGCGGCCGCGGCGATACCAAACGTCAGTAGTCGGGGTTCCGGGTCGACGAACGCTAGCAGTGCAAACGAAAAGATAGTACCGAGGATGGGCACGAGCGGGTACAGCGGAACGGTGAACTCCGGTTGATACTCCTCGGGGTTGACGTAACGCATCGCGACGAGTGCGATGTTGAGAAGACCGTAGATAATGAGATGTAGTCCCGAAGCGGCCTGTGAGAGCAGACCGATGTCACCGAGGAGGATAAAGAGGAGAATAAGCCCACCAGTGATACCGATTGCGCGATACGGTGTGCCAAAGCGTGGATGAATCTCGTTCAGTGCGGGCGTGACGATGCTATCCCGACCCATCGCGAAGTTGATGCGCGAGGACGCGAGAATCGAGGCGTTCGCGCTGGAGGCTGTCGCGAGCAGCCCGCCGAACAGGAGTGCCCCACCCATCAGCGCACCCTGGAGACGCTCGCCGATTTCGACGACGGCGATTGGTTGCGTTTCGCCGGGAGCGACGTTCTCGACGAGGCCGGAAATGAATCCCTGCGGAACGGCGGCGCTCATAACGATGAGAACGAGCGCGTAGATGACCGTCACCAGCACGACACTACCGATGACCGCCCGCGGGAGGTTCTTGCCGGGGTCTTTGATTTCCTCGGCGACGCTCGTAATCTGGACGAAGCCGAGATAGGAGACGAAGATGAAGCCTGTCGTGCCAAGCGTCTCGGTCACGGTGGCGGTTCGCGGGAGATTCGCGGGGTCGGCCCGGAGTGTCCCCAGGAGTGTGAACACGAACAGAATAGCGACCAGCAGCATGACGATGATATTCTGGAGACGCCCCGTCTCCTTCGCGCCGATGTAGTTGATGAGAACGAAGAAGGCACCGCCGACGAGCGCTGCCAGCGTGATGAACTCTATCGAGAGCGGGCCGATACCGACTTCACCGCTGATACCGAAAATACGCGAGATGTAGCGCCCGAAGCCGACCATATAGAAGGCACTGGCGAAGGCGAGTCCGAGCCAGTTGGCCCAACCGGCGACCGAACCAAAGAGCGGGCCGAGTGCGTGATTCACGTAGTAATAGGCACCACCAGACCGGGGCATCGCGGTTCCGAGTTCGCTTGCCGAGAGTGCAGTGAACATCGCAATGACACCCCCGAGGACGAAGGCGACGGACGCGAACGAGCCAGCCCGGAGGATTGCATCCCCCGGGAGGACGAAGATACCGGCACCGATCATCGTCCCGACGCCGATTGTCAGCGGGCCGAGGTCTTTGGCGAGTTCGGCGTCGTCGCCGCTCACGAGCTGTCACCCCCGTCGTCGACATCGGGCAAGACGACGACTGGTCGGTCGGTCTTCGTCACGATATTCAGTGCCACGTCGCCGGTCAGCAGACGAATCCAGCGACTGCCGCCTCGCGGTGTGATGACGATTGCAGAGGCGTCGTGGTCGTCTGCCGCGTCGAAGATAGTTTCAGAGATGTCAGTCCCGAAGCGGAGGTCTGTCTCGATGGTGTACCTGTCACCGAGTTCGTCGTCGATGACCTCGAATATCTCCTCGGCCCTTTGCTCGCGTTGCTCTACGCTCGCCTTATCGGGGGCACCACCGGCTTTCTCGATGACGTGGACAGCGACGACGGTGCCACCCAGATAGGGCTGGACGGCACGACAGGTCGCTTTCGCATCTTCGACGCTTGCGACTGGGAGGACGACACGGTCGAAGATATCAGACATGGCGATGGTCAATACCGCCGGATATCTCGAACCTGGTTCGGGCGACTGGAGAAAAGGAGGTGTTGTGGTTCATGGAGGTGGGAAGTGGGCGACTGGTCTTAAGACTCACGTCAGCCGCGTCTCGTGGCTCGAGTTCGGAGACGCGAGATAGAAACCCACTTACCCCGGGCAAAAAAACCACTCAGCTATGCTATCCTCGGAGGGTCGACGATGCGTATCGTAATCGTCGGTGCCGGTGAGGTCGGCTCGTCGATTGCCAAAAGTCTGGCAGACTCACACGAGGTCATTCTCGTGGACAACGACCCCGAGCGTGTCGATGCTGTCACGTACAACATCGACGTGCTTGCGATTGAGGGTGACGGTGCCACGCTGTCGACGTTACAGGAGACAGATATTGACACGGCAGATATTCTTATCGCCAGCACGGACGACGACGAGACGAACATCGTCACCTGTGGCACCGCAAAGACACTGGGTGACCCGTTCACAATCGCCCGTGTGAAAAACACGAAATTTCTGGACACCTGGCGCGAATCGGAGGGTGCGCTGGGCGTCGATTTCATGGTTGGGACGACGCTGCTCGCGGCCAAGACGGTCGTTCGCGTCATCGGACTGCCATCTGCACGGGACGTGGACACCTTTGCGGGCGGGCGCGTCCAGATGGCTGAACTGGAGATTCCGGCCGATAGCCCGATTGCCGGCCAGACCGTCCAGGAGGCAGACCGCTTCGAATCGCTGACGTTCGCCGCAATCCTCCGCCCGGACGACGTGGTGATTCCGACCGGTGACACTGTGATAGAGGCTGGCGACGAGGTGGTCGTCATCGGCTCTGAAGCCAGCGTACAGGCACTTGCCTCGGAGGTTTCACCCCACGCTGGGAAAGCGAACGACATCCTCATCGTCGGCGGAACAGATATCGGCTACCAGGTTGCAAAACTACTCGAAGAGCAGGGATTGAAACCTCGACTCATCGAGCACGACCACGAACGTGCGCGTGAACTCGCAGAACAGTTGCCGAAGACGACCGTCCTCGAACACGATGCCACCGACCGCGATTTCCTCGAACGGGAACACATCGCAGATGTCGATACTGTCGTCTCCGCGCTCAATCGCAACGAGCGCAATCTGCTCACCTCTCTGCTGGCACAGCGACTCGGCGTCGACCGCACCGTGGCAATTGTCGGAGAGACGGAGTACGTCGACCTGTTCGAGGCAGTCGGCGTCGACGTGGCGGTGAACCCACGCGAGGCGACCGCCGAAGAGATTACGCGGTTCACCCGAGAACGCCGCGCAGAGAACGTCGCTCTCATCGAGAACGACCGCGCGGAGGTAATCGAAATCGAGATTGACACGGACAGTGTCCTCGCAGACAAACCGATTCGGGACTCGGTATCAGACCTGCCCGACGGTGTCGTCATCGGCGCAATTACTCGCAACGGCGACTTCGTTATTCCCCGCGGTGATACCGTCATCGAACCCGGTGATACCGTTGTCCTGTTCGTCGACGCCTGTGTCATCGACGAAGCGACAGCACTTCTCTGATACCATGCATCTCCGAGTCGACTGGCGCGCGAGTGTAAGTCTCGTCGGGTCAGTACTGAAATATCTCTCACTCCCGCTGGTCTTTCCTCTCCTCGTCGCACTGGTGTACGGAGAGTCGGTGCTTCCGTTTCTGTCGGTCATCGCCGTGACACTGACCCTTGGGTTTGCGATGGAGCGACTGGAACCAGACCCCACTATCGGTGCACGCGAAGGGTTTCTGATGGTTGCACTCACCTGGCTCGCGGTCGCACTCGTCGGGATGTTACCGTATATCATCGCAGGAATGGGGACTGATTCGACGCTCGCGCACCCGGTCAATGCACTCTTCGAGACGATGAGTGGATTCACGACGACTGGGGCGACTGTCATGGGCGACATTAGTTTCGAGCAACACTCCCATGCACTGCTGTTGTGGCGACAGCTGACACAGTGGCTGGGCGGCATGGGAATCGTCGTCCTCGCCGTCGCTATTTTGCCCGAGCTGTCCGTCGGTGGCGCTCAGTTGATGGACGCCGAAGCGCCGGGCCCGGGAATCGAGAAGCTCACTCCCCGTATCGCCGAAACCGCTCGCGCCCTCTGGCTCATCTATCTCGGATTTACCGTCGTCGAGTTCGTGTTACTCTACGGGCTTTCCGTCGCTGGGATGGCCGACAACATGACGCTGTACAACGCGATTGCCCATCCCCTGACGACGATGCCGACCGGTGGGTTCTCCCCCGAGGCGCGGAGTATCGAGGCGTTTTCGGCTGCCGTCCAGTGGGTCATCATTCCTTTCATGGTTGCCGCCGGTACGAACTTCGCGCTGTTCTGGAAGGCGCTCAACGGTGACCTCCGTGAGGTGTTCCGTGACAGTGAGTTCCGGTACTACGCCGGAATAATGGGTGTCATAACTGCACTGGCCTCCGGCCTGCTGTACGGTGGGCTCGGTCTCGGGTTCGCTTCGCTGCCCGTGGAAGTGCCGCCGATTGCCGGCGAAATCGAACCTGCCCTGCGCCACGGCGCATTCCAGGTTGTCTCCATCGTCACGACGACCGGGTACGCGAGCATGGACTTCAACACCTGGAGTCCGGCCGCACAGTACGTTCTCATCTTCGCGATGTTCCTGGGTGGCTCGGCCGGGTCGACAGGGGGTGCAATCAAGATGGTGCGTACGCTCGTCATCCTGAAATCGCTCAAACGCGAGTTGTTCACCACGGTACATCCGGAAGCAGTGTCGCCGGTGCGACTGGCCGGGAATTCTCTCGACGAGCGCGCGGTTCGCGGTATCTACGCCTTTACGCTTCTGTACGTGGTTATCTTCTTCGTCTCGCTGGCACTCGTCATGCTGGATTCGACACGGATGAGCGAATCGCTGACTATTCTGGAGGGGGCCTCTGCCGTTGCGGCGACGCTTGGCAACGTCGGTCCGGGCGTCGGTATCGTCGGTCCGATGAACAACTATCTCCCCTTCACCGACGCTTCCAAGCTGTTCATGGTGTTCCTGATGTGGATTGGCCGGTTGGAGATCATCCCCGTCTTCGTGTTGTTGACGGGTTCGTACTGGCGGTCGTGAGGGTGCAAACGACACCTTTTCTACTGCTGCGCCCAACGTCTGGACATGACCACTGGGGTCGTTCTCCTAAACTTCGGCGAGCCGTCCGTACCCGAACGAGAGCCCGTTGTCGACTACCTCGAACGCATCTTCCTGGCGAACGCCGACCTCGAAGAATACGAGTCCAAGGAAGCCGCTCGCGAGCGCTCACGCAAACTCGCAAAGCGGCGCGCACCCGGACTCCTCGACGAGTACGAGGATATCGGCGGCTCTCCGCTCAACGAACAGGCCCAGGCACAGGTCGAGACACTCGAAGACGCTCTCCAGTCTCGTGGCTTCGACGTGTCGACCTACCTCGGGATGCAGTACACCGAGCCGTTCATCGGCGACGCTGCCGAAGCCGCCCACGAGGACGGCGTCGACCGTGTTATCGGTCTCCCGATTTACCCGCTGTGTGGCCCCTCAACGAACGTCATCGCGCTGGACGAACTCGAAGAAGATATCGAGAATCTGGACTGGGACGCTCCCTTCCAGGCGATTACTGGCTGGCACAAACATCCGAAGTACAACCGCGTCCGCGCGGAGAATATCGGCGAGTTCGCCGAGGAATCCGGTGTCGACCTCCACGACGAGGACACCGCGATGGTGTTTTCGGCACACGGCACGCCCAAACACTACCTCGAAGAGGGCAGCCGCTACGATATCTACGTCGAGGAGTACTGCTCTGTTGTCGCCTCGCTGCTCGGCCTGGAGGACTACCACATCGGCTTCCAGAACCACGAGAACCGCGACATTCCGTGGACGGAACCCGAAATCGAAGACCTCATCGAGGATATCGACGCAGAGCGCGTCGTCGTCGAACCCATCAGCTTCCTCCACGAACAGAGTGAGACGCTCTCGGAGCTGGATATCGAACTCAAAGAGGAAGCCGAGGAGGTTGGGCTGGAGCTTCACCGCGTTCCGATTCCCCACGACGACGACCGCATCCCAGAGGTATTCGCCGACCTCGTCGAGCCGTTCCTCGCGGATTTCGACCCCGAGTACTACCAGTACCGTCAGTGCAAGTGTCGGGACAAACCGGGGACGATGTGTCTGAACGCACCCCAGGAGACAGTCCACACCACAGGCGAGACGACATCGACCGAGTCGGACGACTGAGATGCGCGTCGCCGTCGTCGGTGCGGGGATTACAGGCCTCGCGCTCACGCATCATCTCGCCGACCAGGGTATCGAATCGGTCACCTACGAGGCAGACGACCAGGCCGGCGGCGTCATCCGCTCGGAGGAAATCGATGGTCGGACTGTCGAAGTCGGGCCACAGCGACTCCGCCTCACTCCTGGCGTCCGCGACCTCACCGAGACCGTTGGCCTCTCCGATGCCGTCGTCGAAGCCGGTGAGGAACACCTGTTCGTCTACTCGGAGGGACAACTCCGCGAGGCTCCACTCGACAAAGAGACCTTCCTCCGGACGGATTTGCTCTCCTGGCCGGGGAAACTGCGACTGCTCGCGGAGCCACTGACTCGCCAGGGAATGCCCGAGGAGATGGCCGACGAACTGTTCACGCGAAAGTTCGGCCGACAGGCCTACGAGCGGTTTATCGGCCCGCTGTACGGTGGCATCTACGGCTCCGACCCCGCCGAGATGCCCGCCGAGTTCGCGCTCGAAGGGCTGCTCCGTCGTGAGGAAGATACCGGGAGTTTCCTCCAGGCGTTTCTCCAGCGTGTCGGGCAGGGACAGAACTCACCTCCAATTACCTTCGAGGGAGGGAACCAGCGACTCCCGACTGCCCTCGCAGACGCTTACGCCGACCGAATCGAACTCGGGACGGCTGTCACCGACGTTCGACTGGCCGACCAATCCGGCGACAACACGTCAGACCGAACCGCGACGGCCACGGATGGCGGCCGCCGCTACGTCGTCGAGTCGGATGCCGGCGTGGAGACGTTCGACCACGTTGTCGTGACGACGCCGGCCGACGTCACTGCGTCGCTGCTCGAACCCGTGGCGGAGGGAACTGACGCGCTTGCATCGCTGACGTACAATCCACTGGCGATGGTACACCTCGACGCCGACTGCGAGAAGGAGGGCTTTGGCTACCAGGTCGCCTACGGCGAAGGCCTCCATACGCTCGGTGCGTCCTGGAACGACAGTATGTTCGACCGCGAGAATCTCTATACCGTCTTTCTCGGCGGGATGCACGAACCGGAGATGGTCGAGCGTCCCCACGAGGAAATCGGCGAGATTGCTGCCACAGAGTTCGAGGAGGTGATGGGCACATCCGCGTCGGTGCTCAACGTCGCCACCCGCGACCGGTGGTTCCCGGCCTATGACCGCTCGTGGTACGCGCTGGATGAGTTCGAGACGCCCGATGGCATCCATCTGGCGACGAACTACACCGAGCGGATGGGGATTCCGAGTCGCGTGCGCGAAGCGAGAGAACTGGCGGAGACGCTGGCCGAGGCTGTCTGAGACTCGCTGCGCTGCTCTTTGTTCGCGCGACATCGGTGGCCGAGTGCTGTACCGGGATTTCTTCGTGAGGGCAGCCAACGAGGTGTTACAGTTCCCGCTCGATAGATTTCGCCGTCTCGACGAACGCACGCACGGACTCAACTGGCGTGTCCTTGTTCACGCCGTGGCCGAGATTCAGAATATGTCCTTCCGGCCCAGCAGCCTCGATAATCTCCTGTGTTTTCTCGCGTACGAACTCGGGGTCACCGAACAGGTACGACGGGTCGAGATTGCCCTGGACGGGCATCTCACCCAGTTGCTCGCGGGCCTCGCTCATCTCCACCGTCCAGTCGAGTGCCACCGCGTCAGCGCCGCTGTCGGCCAACTGGTCGAGGCGGCCGTTCATCCGCCGGACGAAGACGATAGAGGGTGCGTTGAGGTCGGCGAGAATCTCCTGGTGGAGCGGTTGGACGAACTCCCGGTAGTCCTCGGGGGTGAGCGTCCCGGCGTAGGTGTCGAACAGCTGGACGACGTCGGCGCCGTTGCCGATCTGGAACTCGAGGTAGTCTCGCACCACGTCGGCAAACGACGAGAGGAGCGTCCGGAACGCATCGGGGTGGCGCGCCCGGAGTTTCCGGAGTGGCATGTTCGTCCGGGAGGGGCCACCCGCGGCGGCATACGAGGCGAGTGTGAAGGGGCCACCGGCGAAGCCGATGATAGCTGTCTCCGAGCCGACGCGATCGTTGAGACGGACGAGCAACTCGCCGACGTAGTCCAGTTCCCGGGCCACGTCGCCGTGCGAGCGGTCACAGTCGTCGGGACCCTCGACCGGGTTTTCGACGACGGGGCCGACGCCACTCTCGATGTGGTAGTCGAACCCGAGCGGCTCGAGGACGGTGAGGATGTCCG
>CAZFOF010000059.1:0-9675 GCA_964520265.1 uncultured Halobacteriales archaeon
GAAAGCCGAGCGACTGCTGCGGACGTGGGGGTTCGACCAGTTCCGCGTGCGCGACCACGACGGCCTGGCGCGCATCGAGGTGGCCGAAGACGAACTCGACGTGGCGCTCGACCCAGACTTCATCCGCGCCGCCCGCGACCACATCGCCGATCTGGGCTTCGACCACGTCACGCTCGACTTACACGGCTATCGGACGGGCAGTGTCAGTCCCGCTGAAGCGGACGCAGAGACGAGTACGGCATCGACACCGACGCCAGACCCGCTGGACGCCGACTATCCCACCGACTAGGTCTCTCGTTGCTGTCTGTCTGCAGGCGCTGTTTGCGTCCGGTCGTTCGATTCCCGCACCAGAATTATTATACTCCGATACCACGAACAGCGGGCTATGCCGTCAGCTTTCGCCCTCGTCTACGTCGGTGAGCCCCGCCACTCACTTTCGGTGTCGTCGGTGCTCCAGCAACAGTTCGAGGGCGATTTGCATCTTGTCGCGGTTGCGCCAGAGAACGCGACAGAGCTTTTCGCCGACGAATGGATAGATGGTGTCATCTGTGGCGGCGGACTCGACAACGCCGCCCTCCAGACGGTTCTCGACGGGGCTGATGACGTCGACCTTTCGGTTCCGGTGTTCGACCTCACTGACGCCGTCGCTGCAGTCCCCTCCTCAGTCGATGTCCACCACTATCCGACGACAGACCCGGTTCGCGTCGCCAACGAGATGCTCGACGCTCTCGGTGCGACGACGAAATCCACACAGACCGAGGACACAGAATCTGCACAGACCGAGGAGTCAGACGACCAGGAAACGGAGAGGGACGAAGAGACTGACTCCGACAGCGTCGATGCGACACCGACGCGGACGCTCGGACTCGACCCAACCATCTCGACCGACGAGAACTTGCAGGTCAGAGGGTGGGACAGTCGTCTCGACGACCGACTGGCTCTCGACGCCGAGGAGGTACAGGGTACCCAACTCTGTACGGCAATCCCCGTTCTCGACTGCGAGGAGGTGCGCGACCTCAGTGAGCACGTTCTGGAGACGGATAAGGCAGAGACGACGGAACTGCAGGTCACCGACGACGAGTGGCTGGAACTCCGCGCGGTGCCCGACGACGACGGCCTGTTGTGGCTCATCCGCGACATCTCCGAGAGCAAGCGCCACGAGCAGGAACTGGAGGATGCTCGCCGGCGTCTCGACAACACGCTCGACCGCATCACTGACGCATTTTTCGTCCTCGACTCCGACGACACCTTCGTCCTGCTGAACAGTCGCGCCGAGTTCGTCCTCGACGTCGAGGCCGAGGAGGTACTCGGCGAGCGGTTCTGGGATGTCTTCCCGGCGGCCGTCTCGACGACGTTCTACCACGAGTTCGACAAGGCCATCGAGACACAGGAGCCGACGAGTTTCGAGGAGTACTACCAGCCGCTGAACAGTTGGTTCGAGGTCAACACCTACCCCTCCGAAGACGGTCTCTCGGTGTTCCTGCGCGACGTGACAGACCGGGTGCTCCTCCAGCAGAAACTGGAGGAACTCCACGAGACGACACAGAAACTCATCGTCGCCGAGTCCGACACCGAAATTGCCGAGGAGGCAATCGAATCTGCCGTCGAGGTGCTGGATTTCCCGTTGACTATCTGCTGGCGGTTCGACGAGACACGCCAGGAACTCCGCCCGCTGGCCTGGTCTGAGGACGTCGACGAGCGCGTCGACGAGGTACAGTCCATCGAGCCCGACAGCGGCATCGCCTGGGACGCATACGCAGACAACGAACTCCGCGTGATGGACTCCGTGGCGCTGGTCACACCCCACTCCCACCATCCGGGTGATGTCAACTCCGAACTGCTCGTGCCACTCGGTGAGTACGGGCTGCTCGGTACCTACTCCATGGAGAAAAACGCCTTCGACGAGACGGACACCGAACTGTTCCGGATTCTCTCGACGTCCGTCGAGTCCGCCATGGCACGCGCGCTCCGCGAGCGGCAACTCGCACAGCGCAACGAACGGCTCAACGACTTTGCCAGTACGGTCTCACACGACCTGCGCAACCCCCTCCATATCGCGTCTGCTCGGACGGAGCTGGCTCAGGACACAGGCGATGTCGAACACCTGGAGAAGGTCTCGGGTGCGCTCGAACGGATGGAGACGCTCATCGAGGATCTGCTCGAACGCGCTCGCGGACAGCAAGACCTCGAACGGGAGACGGTCTCACTGGCAGACGCCGTCGAAGACGCCTGGGACGGCGTCGACACGAAAGATGCCTCACTGGAGGTGGTCGACGACGCCGTCTTCAGCGCCGACCCGACGCGTCTCAAGCAACTGTTCGAGAACCTCTATCGCAATGCCGTCGAACACGCCGGCGAGGACGTGACTGTCACCGTCGGTGCCCACGACAACGGCTTCTACCTGGCTGACGACGGCCCCGGTATCCCGACCGACCGACGCGAGAAAGTCTTCGAGCAGGGTGTCACCGAAAGCGAGGACGGCACCGGCTACGGGCTGGCTATCGTCTCGGAAATCGTCGATGGACACGGCTGGACCGTCGAGGTCACCGAAAGCCAGGAGGGCGGTGCACGCTTCGAAATCTTGCACATCCACTCGATGGAAGAGCCCGAAGTGGCCTAAGTCTCTGCTGACGGCTCTACCGGCCCGTCCACCGCAGTAACAGCAGCGACCCTTCGAACAGGACGACCATCGTTATCGCGACGATGAACGGAGCCATCCCGGTCGGGTCGGGGCTGAAGAAGAAGGCGATGCCGGCAAAGGCAAGCCAGAAGTACAGCCGGCGGTCTTCCAGCCAGTCCCGCGTCGTCACGCCCATCATGATGGCGAGCATGATGAACAGGGGAATCTGGAAGATGGCCGCGAACATCCCCAGCATCAACAGGATGAGGCCGAACGTCTCACTGAGGCCGAAGGCTGCGTTGGCAACTCCCTCTGTGTAGCCCAGGAAGTACCGGAAGATAATCGGCAACACCAGCAGGTACGAGAACGCGACACCGATTGCAGCCAGGATGAGGCTGGTCGGCACACTTGCCAGATAGTATCGGCGTTCGTTGGGGTACAGCCCGGGACGCATGAACAGATACGTCTGGTAGACGAACACGGGCAACGCGATGATGAATCCACCCAGCGAGGCGACTTTCAGTCGGGCGAGGACGAGCGAAATCGGATGATACAACCGCGGACAGGCGACGTTGGCCGTACTCGCATTGGTGCCCCCGGCGGTGCCGTTGGTGACGTTTGCGGCAGTGCCATTGGTGACGTTTTCGGCAGCCGCAGCAGCCAGCGGGCCGCACACCTCTTCACTCCCTCCCACGATGGAGTACCACAGGAAGTTGATGAGTCGGTCGGCGAGCGGGAAGACGATGGCGCTGATGATTGCCATCACGACGATGACGATACCGAGGCGCTTGATCATCTCCTCGATGTGTGCCGTCAGCGGCATCTCCTGGTCGTCGGGCGCGCCGGAGATTCCCACCGGCTCGGTGTCTTCCGGGGCCGGTGTCGTGACCTCTCCAGAAACCGTCGGGTCATCTGGGACGGACTCGTCGTCACCGTCGCCAGATTGGTCGCCGTCGTCGGACTCGTCGTCGTCAGAGTCACCGCCGACGGCGTACTCGCGGTCGTCGTCGAGTGTTGGCTCGTCGCTGTCGTCGTCCCAGGAGTAGCCGTCGTCGGATGTGTCCTCGTCGACCGGCTCGTCACTGGGCGACTGTTCCGCCGGGGGTGACTCCTCGTCGTCGCTCCCGGTTGGCCGGTCACGCTCGTCGTCGGGGTCCCCCTCGTTCATTCAGCGGCGATTAGCCTGCAGTTCTTGTAAGCCTTCTCTCTCGTGCGTACGCTCGAACGAATAGATTGATAACCGACAATCGGTAAACTCTCCGCACAGATGGCCAGCGCGCTCGACGAGGACACTGCGCGAACCGTAGCTAGCGGGCGTGAAACCGTCGGCGCGATGCTCTCGTCGGCTCAGAGTGACCTCAAAAAGGTCTTTGTGATCTTTCTTGCCGGGATGCTCGGGGCGTTTTTCGCTCTGCGGATGTACGTCTGGGACGCACTCAAAGAGGATATCCTCTTTTCACAGATGAACGAGGCGGCTCGGGAAGCCACCTCTGTCGTCGCAGTGACGCCATTCGACGTGATTCTCCTGCAAGTGAAAGTGGGGATGATTGCCGGTGTTCTCGTGGCAATCCCCGCGCTGGTGTATTTCAGTCGTGGTGCGCTCAAACGCCGTGGATTCTGGCCCTCGGAGAGTATTCCGCGCTGGCAAATCGGGTTAGTCATGCTGCTCGTCGCCGTGTTGTTCGTCGGCGGTGCCGTCTACGCCTACGAGTTGTTCTTCCCGATCATGTTCTCCTTTCTGGCGGAAAATGCCGTCAACGCTGGCTTTACACCGACATACTCCATCGTAAAATGGACCGAGTTCGTCTTCTTCCTCACGCTCTCCTTTGGCCTTGCTGCGCAACTTCCGCTTGCGATGAGCGGACTCTCGCTTGCCCGTGTGGTTCCGTACGAGACTTTCCGTGACAGGTGGCGCTATGCCGTGGTGGGGATTTTCGCCTTCGGTGCGTTCTTCTCGCCACCCGACCCGTTCACACAGATTATGTGGGCACTGCCACTGATTACGCTGTACGGATTCAGCCTCGGTATCACGCGGCTGGCAGTCCTCTCGAAACAGGCCGGCGATACCGTCCCCGTGTCGCTTGTCGTCCGCAAGCGCTGGAACGTCCTCGCCGGCACCGTCGTGGTGACGGGCGCGGCGCTGTATGCCTATCTCACCCGCGGCGGCCTCGAAGCGACGAACGACCTGCTCGTCCTCGCCAAATCCTCGTATCGCTTCCCGACCGCAGAGAACCTCTCGCTGTTCGGTCTGGAGGCGACGACGTCGGCTGCCCTCATCACCGCAGTGGGTACGCTCCTCGTGGCCGCTGTGGCGCTTTTCCTCCTGCGTATTCGAGAACTCCGGGTGGTTGCCGACGCAGACCGCCGCGCCGCGACGCGAACGCCCCAGTCCGAGATTAGCGCGGAGAGTCACTCGGCGAGTGCCGGCCAGCCGACCGAAATCGATATCGGCGAACTCGACGCGTCGGCCGTTCAGGCCGCGCCAGTCGAAGCGTTCGCCGACATGACCGAAGAGGAGGCTGTGGGACTGGCACGCGAGGCAATGGACGAGGACAACGGTGAGAAGGCCCAGGCCATCCTCGACCGCTTCGACGAGGCCGAGGAGTTCGCCGACGAGCAACCCGACGAAGAGGAAGTCGACGAGTCCGACCCGATAACGTCGACGGCTGCCGGGATGATGGACTCGTTCACCGAAGACGAGACCACCGAGGAAGATATCGGCGGCTACTACTACGACATCGCGTTCATCCTCGACTCGCTGACCTCGAAAGCCATCTGGCTGGTCGGCACGTTCATGGCCGTTCTCTCGATTACCTTCCTCTATCTCTACCGGGGCGGCATCGGTGACATTCGTGACTCGTTCCTCGGGAGTATGCCCGAAGCACTCGCTGCAGAGGTCGACATCGTGACGCTGCACCCTGTCGAGGCACTCATCTTCGAAATCAAATTCGCCACGCTGCTTGGCTTCGTCGCTATCATCCCTATCGCGCTGTATTTCGCGTGGCCGGCGATTCAGTCCCGTGGCATCTCGACTGGCGGGAACCGAAACATCTTGCTGGTCTGGGGCGGGTCGCTGTTCCTCTCGCTCATCGGCGGGACGCTGCTTGGATTCTTCTACATCGCACCGGGTATCATCTCCTGGCTTGCCAGCGATGCGCTGACCTCGAGTATGATAATCGCCTACCGAATCAACAACTTCGGCTGGCTGGTCATCTTCACGACCATCGGCGTCGGTATCCTGGCGATGATTCCCGTCACGATGTGGCTGTTCGCCCGCGGAAACATCATCAGCTACGAGACGATGCGCCGCCGCTGGCGTGTCGCCGTGCTCGGCTTTTTCGCCATCGGTGGCTTCGTCTCGCCGAAAGGCGTCTTCACGATGTTCATCCTCGCGATTCCGGCCTCCATCGCCTTCGGTATCGGGTTGGCTCCGCTGCAACTGCTCCACCGACTGCGGCGGTGATACGGACTGCTGTACGTCAGTACCAGACTGACCGCACGAACGTGTGCGGTCGTCCCGGAACACAGGGACAGCAATCCGTCTGAGTGCGGGTCGTTTAGTGGCTGGGGCCCCAATCTGTGCCGATGACACACATCGGATTCGTCGGTGCCGGTGCTGGCACTGCGGCCGCTGTCTCCGTGTTGTCGGCTGCCACCGACGCGAAGATTACTGTGCTGGAAAAGTCCCGCGGTGTCTGTGGTCGTGCAGCCACTCGTCGCCGTGACGATGTCCGCTACGACTACGGCGCGAACTACGTCAAAAGTGACGACGAGCGCGTCGTCGACCTTCTCACGGACGACCTCGACACGGATGGGCTGGTCGACATCACGGAGCCAATCTACACCTTCGATGAGTCGGGCACCGTCTCGGAGGGGCGCGACGCAGACGACCACAAGTGGACCTACGAGCGCGGCCTGACGCAGATTGCCAAGCGACTGTTCGCTCGCACGGACGCACACGTCGAACGCGAGACGCGCGTCGAGACGCTCACACACACCGGCGACGGGTGGACGGCGACCGACACCGACGGAACGACCTGGGGAACCTTCGACCGTCTCGTCTTGAACCCACCTGCCCCACAGACCGCCGAGTTACTCGCCGGTGCTGACTGGGACAGCCCCCACCGTAGCGACCTCCTCGAGGCAATCGACGACGTGGACTACCGCACGATTTACACTGCCATCTTGCACTACCCCTTCGAGGTGGACGTTCCCTACTACGCGCTGGTCAACCCCGACAAGAACCACGAGGTGGGCTGGATTGCACGCGAGGAGTGCAAAGACGGCCACGTTCCCGACGGCGAGACACTGCTGGTCGTCCAGGCGAGTCCTGACTGGTCGGTCGCCCACTACGACGACCCCGCTCAGGACAACGCCGAGACACTGGCGGCGATAACTGCCGACATCGTCGGTGACGACCGTCTCACCGCTCCCGACTGGACGGACACCCAGGGGTGGCGCTACGCGCTTCCCGACGAGGGTGCACCGAGTGGGTTACTCCAGTCGGCGGCTGCGGACGCGCTGTACTTCGTGGGTGACTGGGTCGCGGGCGAGGCACGCCTGCACGCGGCGCTCCGGAGCGGACTGGAGACTGGTGAACGATTGGCATACGACATCTAGACACGACTCCGCGGTGTAACAGTGGGAACGAATTCCTCTCAGTGATGTGATGGCTCTTCGATACGGACGCCGCCGCGGTATGCGACGCCGTCGACGTACGTCCGCCCGTCGTGAGTCAGCGTCACTGTGTGGTCTTTGACGTGGAATTTAAACTCCCAGATGCTGTCCTCGCCCGCTGCGAGTTGTGACAGCACGTCGGTATCGACGTAGTCGGCAAGCCGATAGTCGAGCGCCTGTGGGTCGACACCTTCGGCAGCGGCCAGTGCCGCGACCACCTCGTAGACAATCTCTGTTTCGCTCATGTCCCGCTCACCACCACGGTGGGTCGCTGCCATCCGCTTTTTGCCACAGTACAATCGGTGTCGTGCGCTCCCATCTCATCTGACAATTTCTTCCGACGGGATAATAAAATCACCCCTAACTACTTCGGTTGAACCGCCACACCGCCACACATATATTATCCCAGTGTTCTCATGAGAATATATGCCGAAGATTAGCGTCGAAGTCCCGGCGGAACTGCTGGACGACCTCGACAGACACGTCGGTGAAGATGCAAAGTTCGTCAACCGCAGCGAGGCGATTCGCGCCTCGGTTCGCAAGACACTCGACGTGCTCGATGACATCGACGAGCGCCACGGCCGTCTCGAAGACGACCAGGAGGACGACCGATGAGCGCCGCCTCGCGTGGCCACGATGACGCAACGTTTGGACACGTCGTGCAGGTCGGACTCCTCTCGCTGTTCGTCACCGCACTCATCACCTCGCAGGTGACCGCCTCGAAGTTGCTCGCCATCGACCTTCCCGTCGGGATTCCACTCGCCGGTGAGACGCTCCTCCTGCCCGGCGCGGCACTGGCGTACGCGGTGACGTTTTTCGCCTCTGACTGCTATGCGGAACTGTACGGCCGCCGGGCGGCGCAGGTGATGGTCAACGTCGCCTTCTTCATGAACTTCGTCTTTCTCGCACTCGCATATCTGACCATTCGGGCCCCCATTGCTCCCTTCTCGGCGGTCGGGCAGGGTGAGTTTACGAGCGTGCTGGGTGCGAGTCTCCCCATCGTCGTCGGCAGTCTGGCGGCGTATCTCGTCAGCCAGAACTGGGACGTACTCGTCTTCCATCGGCTGAAAGAACGCACCGACGGCGAGGCGCTGTGGCTCCGCAATCTCGGTTCGACGGTCAGCAGTCAACTGCTGGATACTGTCATCTTCATCACGCTCGCCTTTGGTATCGTTCCGCTCGTCCTCGGTGGCGACCCCCAGTCACTCTCGGCACTCGCGGGACTCGTCGTCGGACAGTACATCCTCAAACTCCTTATCGCACTCGGCGACACGCCCTTCGTCTACGCCGTCGTCGGTGCCGTGCAGTCTCGAACTCGCGTCGAATCCCCCAGTCCAACGCGGACGGACTGACTACTCGACCGGTGCGGCGAAGCCATAGCGCGGCTTCACGTCGGTCACTTCGACAGTCAGTTCGTCGCCTTCCTCGCCCTCCCTGACGAAGAGCGTGAAGTCCTCGACTTTGGCGATGGCGTCGCCCTCGTCGCCGATATCCACGATTTCGACGTCGAGCTGGTCGCCGACGCGAACCGGCGCAGTCAGGTAGTTTTTGGCGACGAGATACAGTTCAGAGGAAGAGTCTCGCGAGGCGTCGGGGCGAACCTGTCGGACGTACTCGAACTCCGCATCGATATCTTCCTGCAGGTCGTCCAGGTCGCGGCCGTCGAAGACCTTCACCGCGAGGTCGCCCCCAGTGTCGAGCAGGTCGGTCGCAACCTCGAAGGCCTGACGGGCCAGGTGCACCGAGCGGGCGTGGTCGAGGTCGTACTCGCCGCTCATGTTCGGTGCCATATCCGAGACGACGGCGTCGACGGGGCGCTCTTTGGGGTCTTCCCCGGTCGCCTCGGCGACAGTGTCGCGGATGTCCTCTTTGGTCTCCTCGTCGGTGATGTCGCCGCGGACGTACCGCACGGTCGCAATCGGGTCGTCGAGATCCTTGATTCGCTGGCGGTCGACACCGACGACTGTCCCCCGGTCACCGACGTGCTCGGCGGCGACCTGGAGCCATCCCCCGGGTGCGGCCCCGAGGTCGACGACGGTACGACCCTCGCCGAGGACTCCTGCGGTCTCGTCTAACTGTTTGAGCTTGTAGGCCGAGCGGGCGCGATACCCCTCCTGCTTGGCCTTGTTGTAGTACATATCTTTCCCGGAACCCATAGTCTTGGGCCTACTACGCCCCCCGACGCGGTTAGACGTGTCGCTGTGAGTCGGCCCGTCGCCCGCGCGCGAGCGCACATGGCGTGCCTTTTTACGGGATGGGGTCGTACCGATTCCCAAGATGTTCAACGCCATCGTGAGCGCGGATACGCTCCAGGCGACACTCGACTCTGTGGGCGTGCTGGTGGACGAATGCAAGATCCACCTCGAAGAGGACGGGCT
>CAZFOF010000060.1:0-9662 GCA_964520265.1 uncultured Halobacteriales archaeon
GTGGATATCTGGTCGAAACTGTCCGAGAGTTGCGCCGTCCCCGCGGAGAGGTCAGTGAGCACGGCCCCGTACGTACCGGGCCGATCCGTGTCTATCTCGTAGTCGAAGTTTCCGTTCTGGAGGTCTTCGCTGATGGTACCGATCTCCTCGAAGCTCGTCTGGAGCTGGACAGTTCCTGTCTCCAGACTCCCCATAACCTCCCCGTAGACTCCGGGGAGATTCGTCTGGATGTCATCGTCGAGTTCACCGGATTCAAGTCCGTCACTGACAGACTGGAGCGCATCGAATGTCTCTCGCAGTGCACTCTGTAACTCGTCGAACGACCGACCCATGGCTGTGACTTCGTCGTTGACGTTTGCGGTTCCGTTCCCGCCAGTCTCTGCGGTGCTTACTTGCTGGAGGGCGGTCGCTCCGAACTGGCCGTTTGCGAGAGCGTCTGCCGCGTCGGCGAGCTGTTGAATCGGGTTCGAGAGAACCCGACGGGCGTAAAAGATGCTGATAACGAAAACGATGATGTCAATCACCAGCAGGCCGATTAGCAATTGCTTCATGAACGCGATTCTCGAAGACGAGACATCGGCAAACGCCCCGGTGAGGTCATCACTCGTTTTCAGCAGCGAGTTACTGTTGGAATTCACGAACGCAAGTGACTGCTGGAACTCCTCGGATCCGGGATCTGCGTTGAGAATTGTCTCGATTTTGGGCCGGTATTCGCTCCAGTCTTGTTTCTCGGCAGCGAGCTCGTCTTGGACTGCGCCGGGTGCTGGCTTCAGGGTGGCACCGTTCGCAGTCCCGCCGTTTTCCAGCGTTTCGAGGTTCGACTGGTACTTCTCCATGGCGTTTCGCAGGCCTTCTCGGCTGGCCTCTTTGTTCCCGTCTGTTGCGACTTCAGCGGAATAGCGAGCCATTTGCTGGCTCAACATCCGCTGTTGGCCCGCGGTGTTGACAGAGTTGCTCAAAGTATCGGTCTGGCCCATGAAGTAATAGACTGCCCCAACGTTGACGGCAGCGATTACCAACATGATCCCGAGAAGGATTCCGATCTTGGCTTGAATGCTCAACTTCTGATTCCATCTTTTGAATTTCATATTTTAATTATATTTTTGGATTGACTATAGCTCGGCCACGAATATGTTCGCCAAGATTATCAAGATAGATACTGGAAGAAAATAAAATCTCATAGAGAGGTCATGTATTTTTAATAATATTCTGGCCTACGAAGATCACCTCACGAGTACATCTTGTCAGCCAGCAGGGCCTGCAGGTGTTCAACCCTAGTCGCTCATACTGTTGGCTATATCAGGCTGTTGTCTGTGGTTTTCTCCTCCAGGCATGGGTGAGATTGTCGCTCACCCCTGCGTGGCTTGAACCAGGGGCCTTCGCCATTCGTGTTAATTTCATCAATGATAACGGGTGAAAAGAGATAACTATTTCACAGTTAGATTAGGAATATAGAATGTCAAACAAAAATGAAACGGTGGGAGAAAATGTTAGTGGGGTAGCTGCTGAGAATCAAATCGACGATTCGGCGCTTCCCTCAGAACATTTCGTCCTAGCTGAAGAGTATCGGTCGATGTCCGGCGTCGAAGCCAAGGTGATGTTGCAGGAACGAACCAAGGAACTTGACGCAATCACGACCGCAGCGATGATGTTCAACGACCTGGATGAACCGGTCGAGCACCTCATTCAGGAGTACGTCGACGAATTCTACCAATGGCTACAGTATCCTGATGTAACGGAGGCGAAAATCTCTGTCGGGGACATGTCTGTGGAGTCTCGTGAGTTCCAGCGCACTTCTCATCCCCTCACCACTGAGGTCACGACCGAAGCAGGGACACCAATCTCTATCGAACTCGTCTACACGGAAACCCGACCAGAAGAAGACGATGGGCCGTGGCTTGACGAAGAACAGGATCTGATCGATACGATCGTCTCGTTTATACAGGGATACGTGAACCAATCGGAGAACAGAGAGAAAATCGAGACGCAACTCGAACACCAGCAGGAAATTGCACACGAGGTCGAAAGCGGTGTCGAGGAAATCAAGGAAACCTCAGATGACATCGCCGAAAAGTCCGAAGCAATTAGCGCAAACGCTCAAAATTCCGCAGAATCGACGAAAGAAGTCTCGAACGAAGTCGCCGATATGTCTGCCACCGTCGAGGAGATCGCCTCAACGGCCAGCGGTGTCGCAGCGACCAGTCAGGAGACAGAAGACCTCGCAAAACAGGGAAGGGAAACAGCAACCGAAGCCATCGACGTAATGGAAGAGATTGATGCCTCAACAGAAGACGTTACGCTCGATATCACAAGTCTGCAAGACAATATCAACGAGATCGACGAAATCGTTGAGGTCATCAACGATATTGCAGACCAGACGAACATGCTCGCATTGAACGCCTCGATCGAAGCTGCGCGAGCTGGTGAGGCAGGTGAGGGATTCGCCGTCGTTGCCGACGAAGTGAAAGCACTGGCTGGCGAGTCTCAGGAGCATGCCAGTGATATCGAAGCGATGGTCAACAACATCCAGAGTGAGAGTGCCAACGCGGTGGCGAACCTCGAAGAAACGAACAAGCGAGTCCAAGAAGGGATCGAACAAGTCGACTCCGCCATGGAGACACTACAAGAAATCGCCAACTCTGTCGAAGAAACCTCTGGAGGGATTCAACAGGTTGCCGATGCGACTGACGACCAAGCCGCAAGCACCGAAGAAGTCGCCAGTATGATTGACGAAGTCGAAGAAGAGGCCGAAGAAGCTGCGGCAGCTATCCAAGAGGTCGCCGCAGCAAACGAAGAACAGGCAGCGAAAGTGTCCGAGATCCAGAAAACAGTACAGCAGTTAGGCACACAATGAGCACGACAAAACCAGAACTCTGATACAACAAAGAGACGCGAACGCGGCGTGGAACATCCTTTCTCGCAGTCTTGAAGACCTAGGAGTGGGTCACTCCGAACGAACGTCTGTGGAGACTGCGCTCCCTACGGGAACCTCTCCGGTTGCTGCAAAGCGCGTCTTGGAAGCAGGGTAGTTTACTTTCCTGTATCGGGCACACCCGCTGAAACCAATCCAGGAGCACTTCGTCTGCCGGTTCTCACGGGGACGAGCTTACCGGTGATACTCGTGAATTAGGCGGAATCGAGCGAAGTCGTGAGCTGTTGGCGTGTTTGAAGGCCGGAATGAAAGCGGTTGATAATGTCTGATTGGTGCTGTTGGCAGGCAAGAATAATGACTGCGCCGTTGCCAATAGGAACGATTGGCTGTTCAGGTTCATGTCGTGCAAAGTGACATCCCGAACAGTGGATGCCACCTGCAGGATGATGGTTCAGGAGTGTAGGGTTGTCTTCGGAGGTAAGTCCACAGACAGAACTGAACTCTTCGACATGGTCGTCACACCCGACGAGAGGAATCGTGAACTGGTCTAGAAGGAGGAACGAAATCGTGTCTCTCCCTGGTGAGTCGAGTGCAGACTGACACGCACCACATGGCACAGGCTGATAACCATCGTGATCATCTACCGTTTGCTGTTGAATATCTACTGGAGACATAACCGAGATATAGGATGGTTAGGCGGCCGAACGGGTAAGTTACGTGGCTGCATATGTGAGGATAGTTTTTCAGGTTCGACCAGTGATACTCCCGGCTATACGTACGTGAACAGATTTGGCACAACGGGGTGCCAACATCGTTCACGAAGTGATAGCCAACAGTATGAATCGTCGTGGCTCTCGAGAGATGGCAGAAGAGGAACCCTCTGTAATCACTCTGCTTCTACGTCTTCGACGATTTCTCGCAACTGGTCGGAGGTGAGTGGATCGACAAACTGCCGTTCAGCGCTGGCGGTGTAGAAGATACTCGCAGTCACGTCTTTCTCCGGGAAACACGCCGAAAGGACGTGGTAGTACGCACTGAGTTGTTTGCGATATTCATCCTCTGCTCGGGTTGTCTGGTCGGTCTTATAGTCGATTATCTCGACTCGTTCCGGCGTTTCGTGGACGAGGTCGACGATGCCCGAGATGGTTACACGCTCTCCGTCGACCTCCAGTGGGAGCGCGGCCCGTTCCTCGACGTGGAATTTGCCCGAGAGACTGTCGAGGAACGCTTTCACGTGGCGTTCATCGTCAGCCTCGTCGGTTGTCGGCGAGACATCCTCGCCGAGTGCGTAGGCTTCTGCGAAGTCGTGGACTCGTGAGCCAAACTCTCGGCCGCGGAACTCTGTCGATTCAATCTCGTCGTCATCCTCTGTGAAGATGTTGTCATCCATCAGTGTGTGCGGCGTGTGTCCTGTCGGGCCATCTGGCGTGACGATGGAGAACGGGAGTTGCGTCTGGGCTGTGGTGGTTCGTTCGACGGTCTCGACGACCGGGTCTGCCTCGCGCGTGGAGCAGGGGAGTTCTTCGAAGAACGTGTTCGGATCCTCGCCGCCAGTGAAGAGTACGTGGTTCTCGGCTCGTGTGATGGCGACGTAGAGGAGGCGTCGCTCCTCATCGTAGTCACGTGACAGACAGTGGCGGAGCACGTCGTGTCGCCAGTTGTCGTAGACGTGTGGGTGGTCGGCCACAGTTGCGTACTGCTTGCGCTGGCGGAGTCCGACCGTCTCAGTGTACTGGATGACACCTGCCCCGCCGCCGTTGGGCGGGAACTTCCCATCGTTCATGTTCGCGAGGATAACGATCGGATATTCCAGTCCCTTCGCCGCGTGAATCGTCTGCACCGTGACCGAGTCGACACCAGCACTGGTGAACACGTCGTGAGTGCTGCCGTTTTCGATGCCGCGCTCGATGAACCGGATCAGATCACCGCGGGTGAGTGTCGAGGACTCGTGGACGGACTGAATCGTGTGCAGGATGACGTCGGCATACTCGCCTGTGAAACCGTACCGGTCGAACACAGCTCTGGCAACGGCACCGACCGCTGCTCGCTCGGCGAGTTCGTCGCGGAACGCAGCCATGTTCGCGGGGTAGTCACCTGTCTCCAGAATGTGGTCGACTTCGTCGAGTGTGTAGCCTGCTTCTTCGAGGACGACAGCCCATCCCCTTTCAGCGTCTGCGTCGAGAATCCGGAGCCAGGCAAGCAGCAGTTTTGCCTGGTCGGTTCTGAACAACTCGATTCCGCCGTCGTACGCCATCGGGAAGTCGTGCTCCTCAGCGACGGTCAGCAGTTCACGGCCGAAATCGCGTGTTCGGGTGAGCACGGCAATGTCGCCGTGTGTCGGTTTGCGTCGGGTTCCGTCGTCGTCTTCGACGGCGTACGCCTCGTTCCCGACGACGTCCTGAACCGTCGAGAGGACGGCCTCGTGTTCGTCTGGATGATGAACGCCTTCGATTGTGGTGTTGTCGAATGTGGCGTTCGACGATAGCGAGACGACATTGTCGAGTACTTCGTCGTCAACATCGTCCCGTCCGGTTGCCGGGACAGCAAGTGCTTCTTCGGAGAAATCGAGAACTGTCTGTGTCGACCGATAGTTCTCGGTCAACTCGATCCGTTCAATCCCGTCAGTCTCGAACTGGATGCGCTCGCGGTCGTCGTCGAGGTCGTCGGTAAATCGGTCGAGTCGTGCTTCGAATTCGAGTATGTTCTCGACATCGGCGTACTGGAACGAGTAGATGCTCTGTTTCCAGTCCCCGACGACGCAGATGTTGTCAGTCCCTGCAAGTAACAGCGCGAGTTTGAACTGGATTTCGCTGGTGTCCTGGAACTCGTCGACCATCACGTAATCGAACGCCGCTCGCTCCCGAAGCGAGTCGTCCTCGCACAACAGGACGAACGCGAACAGTTGCAGGAACCCGAACGTCAGGTAGTTCCGACTCAGCGCGAATTCGAGGTATTCGATGTAGACGTCGTGGACGAACGCCTTGAGGGTCTCCCGGTCTTCGTCGAAGACCAGTTCGGCAACGCGCTCCGGTACCTGTTTCGTTCCGTCGCCTCGCAACTCCGCCTTGGCTGGTGCGTCGGGCAGATACGTTTTGTCGCGCCCGTAGCGATTCAGTTTCTGCCGAAGTCGGGACTGTTTGCTGCCGCCGTTCCGTGGTTGGTTGACGTCGTCGAAGAGCGACTCGAACGCAGCGAAATCACCATCGAGGGCATCTTCACCGTCCCGGTACCACCCGTCAGTCGTCGGGAAGATACCTTTCGACGCGAGTTCCGAGACGACATCGAGGAGTTCACGCGGATTCGAGAGTGCGCGGAACACGTCCGCGTACTCGGGATGGGTGTCGCGGAACTGGTCGACGAACTCCCGGAACAGTTCGTTCTCGACGAGTTCGTCCTCGACGACGCGTGTCGAACCGGTGATTCGCTCGTCCAGTCCGAGATGTGTCGGTGCTCGATAGCCATGTTCCTGGAGAATGTCGAAGCAGTGTGAGTGAAACGTCTGGATAGACCCGTCAGCGAGTTCTCGCAGTGAGTACGTCGACTGCTCGACGATTCGCTCTTTCATCTCGGTCGCCGCACTCCGCGTGAACGTCACGAGCAGGACGTCCTCCGGTTCGACCGACGGTTGGTCGACAATCTCCGCATACCGGTGCGTGATGGCGAATGTCTTCCCGGTTCCAGCCCCTGCGTCGACGACGTAGATGCCGTCGGTGTTCTCGATGAGGTGCTGCTGTTCCGCGTTAGGTGTCAGCTCAGTCATCGCTGACCTCCTTCGAGAATCAGGTCGCGGTGGTCGACACGACGGTAGTTCGGTTCGCCACCGACTCCCTCGACAGGGAACCGGTCGTCGCCACGTCGGTACTCGTTCAGTTCCTCGATTCGGTCGGCGACGAACCGCTCGAACGCGTCGAGATCCTCCCGGAAGAACGACTTCTTCCGGACACCGTTGAGCGCGCGAATCGCCTGGTCACAGCCCTTCTCGGCGTCGACATCGTCGCCTGTCTGAGACTCGACTGCCTCGGTGAACGCCGCTGCGAAATCAGACTCCCGGAGTTCGTCTTTCTCGGTCGTGTCGGGAAACGATAGTTTCCCCATAATCTTCGCGTACGCCCCGAATCCCAGGTCTTCGAACGTGGCGACGCAGTCGTTGTATCCGTCGAGCAGCGTGTCGTAGGCCTCCCGGGAGCCGACGTGTTCGTCGAACGTCCACGGGTAGTACCGAACCGTTGTCAGCGTATCGTCGAGGTTGCCATCGCCGGTGATCACGTCGTCCACCGTCTCCAGAAAGTGGAAGAACGTGAACGCAATCGGTTCGTCGGGGCGTACCGTCCGGTAGTGACAGAGGTACAGCGCAGCCTGGAAGTTCGGTATCTCGCTGGGTGGATCGATCGCAGACTGCTTGACGACTGTGCGGCGTGATTTCTTCCGGCCGCTTTTGAAGTCGAGGATGTGATCCGGTGCCCTGACGAGGTCGATTTTCCCCTTGAGCCCGAGTGCCGTGTTTTCGAACCAGCGTTCCGTGAGCGGTGAATCGACGGGTTCGTCGAAGTACTCGGCGAAGAAATTGCGTCCCCATCCCGACGCTGGCGTGAGAAAGTCGTCTGACTCTGGGCCCCGGGCATCCAGATACTCGACGATAGTCTCCAGGCCGATTCTGTAGGTTCGGCGGCGAAGCGGTTCGTCACTCCCCGCGAACAGCGGCCGTGCTTCCTCGACCATGACGTCGACCACATCCGCGAGAGCACCAGCGTCGATGACCTCCGGATGGTTCACGTAGAACTCGGCGAAGTCGTGAAACAGGTTCCCTTCGGTGAAGTAGTCCCTGTCGGGGCCGTCGACTAACCGGCTGAAAAAGTAGTCCCGTGGACTGTTGACGTAACTGTTGAGACTCGACTGGCTGATTGCGTCGACCGTCTTGGCCGCGACATCGGTCTCCTCTTTCTGGAACCCCGTCTCTCCACCGGAGATTGGCCGGCGATGGGAGACAGCATCGAGGTCGCTGAACTGGTCGTAGTCGTCATCGAGCAGTTCACCGAAATACAGACACGGCGTGACTGGCTGTCCGCCTTGCGTGTCCTGGACGAGATAGTACTGCTCGACGCCACTCTGCAGCAGCAACTGGAACTGGTCGAGATACCGCTGGAACTGTGACTCGGTGTCGACCCACGGCCGCTGTGGTGCCGAGTGAGTCCAGTTCTCGTCCAGGCCGACGTGGAACACGACCGGCCGGTCAACATACCCTGCGGATTTCGCATCGGCGAGCAACACGCCCTCGTTCTCCCGGTCAACTGGAACCTCGTAGGTTTGCAGGTAATATGCGAGTTCGTCGACCGTGTCCGCACTGACCTGCGCGTCGGCTATGCCTAATCTGGCGAGTTCCTCCCGGAACGACAGCAGTCTGGTCTCGGTCTGTGACTCGTACTCCTCGAGTGCTTCGGCGAACGTGTGTGCGGTAATCGACCGACAGAAGTCACGAATCCATGCCGTGTCCGGGATGGCTGCTTCGAAGAGTCGCTTGTTGTCGTGGTCGACGGCGACGTCGACACCCATCTGCGTGAGGACGGGTTTGACGTCTCCAACTGTCGTTTCGCCACCACGGAACCCTGTCCGGCAAAGATTGAGAAATGCACGGTGGTGTGGGTCGTCGATGAATCCTGGCCCACCGTAGTAGGGGATACCGGCCGCATCGAACGCTGCTTCGATGAGTGACGAATACCGACTACTGGCGTCCAACACGACCGCGACATTGTCCGCTGTCGTGGCCGTGACCGTGTCGAGAATCGCATCGACGATGTCCGCCGACGACTCGAAGATATTGAACGACGGATAGTCGAAGCTCTCGGTCGTGAACAGGTCGACCCGGTCGTATTCCTCGGGCAGAAGTGCTCGCTCCAGTGTTGTCAACTGCTGTTCCCCGATGACTGCAAGCGACTCCGCGTCAATGGTGTACTCCGTCAGCGCGCTCGATGTCGACTGGAGTTCCGCCATGATTTCGACGACGTCGCTGGTCTCTTCATCGACATAGCTGTCGTAGTCGAGTATCGACTCCACGGTTCCCTGGTGTTCCCAGCACTGCAGCACGTTCCCGATTGCGTAACTGATCGATTTCCAGTCGTGGTCACACCGGTCGATGACTTCGAGAAACGCGCTCCGGTCTTCGGCCTGTTCCCGGCGACCAGCGGCCAGTCGCCGAGGCGTCGTCGCAAACGTCCCAAATTGCGGGACGTCGACGCGACGGTTGATTGCACTCGCCAGCGGCGCATCAGGCGTGAGAACGACATCGTACCCCGACACTTCTTCATACAGTGTTTCGACAGGCTTTGCGCGCTGAATAGGCACGTATCCCTCATCCGACACAAATTGGTTAAAAGTTTGTATTATCTATCCAGCCCTCGGAGGGCCTCCTCGCCACGGTCGGTCGTGACGTAGTAGGTGTGTTTGCGGTGGGTTTCGTCCTTCGGCTTCAGTTTTCGCTCAGTTCCTTTGATTGTGGAGCCCTCGTATTCGGTGACGAGACCGACCTGTCGGAGCGAACGGTAGAGGTGACGGACGTGTTCGAATTCCATATCTAACTCCTCAGCAGTCATGCGTGGGTAGTCTGGCCCGCCACGAGACAGTCGCTGGACGAGTGTCCGTCCGTCGGGCAGGTGCCGGAGGACGTTCACCTGCCCCTCACGTTCGTCGAGAAACCGGAGAAGGTGGTCACCCTCTCGCGAGAGTCGGTAGTAGGTGTGATGCTGGCGGACTTCGTCGGCCTGCTTGGCTTTGACGCGTCGCTGTTTGACCGTTC
>CAZFOF010000061.1:0-9652 GCA_964520265.1 uncultured Halobacteriales archaeon
GTGGGTAAACATACTCGTCGTAGGTGGTGTCGTACTGGCTGCGGAGATGAAAGTCGAGGTTGCCGGTCTCGACGGCAGTCTGAAACAGCATATGGACGGCACGGCGCAGGAGTTCGTCGGTGTCGTCGGGTTCCAGTGCGACGTTCAGCATCGTCAACTCGTTGCGTGTCTCCCGGTCGAGACCGACCGCAATCTCGTCACCTAACTCGCCGTACTGCGATTCGAGTTCGTCGGTGAGGTCTTCGAGGCTCATATCCGTGCTGTCGGCTGGCGCGTGGATACCCCTTTCGGCTCTCCTTACGATTCGCACGGTAGGTCACTTCCGTGTCGAATACAATATTTGCCGTAAAACGCTATGTTACAACCATTCACCGCGTTAGGGTAGACAAATGAACAGAAATGACCCGTACACACCGAAAGGTGCGTACATCTACGAGTGTACCGTCTGCGCCGAGCGCATCGAGTCGACAGAGCGAATCGGCGAGTGCAGTGAGTGCGGCGGCACGGTACAGAACATCGCCGTCCCTCGCGAGTAACAGCGACCGCGATATCCTCTCTCAGAAATCGGGGAGGTCGTCGGGTGCGTCGTACTCTGCTTCCCAGTCGATATATTCGTCTTTGAGCACGTCACAGACGGTCTGTCCGAGTTCGGTCAGTCCGGCGTTGATTCCCGAGACGGTGCCCCAGGAGTCGAGTTCGGGGTGGATTTCGCGTTCGCGCCAGTTCTCGGGCAGTCCTGGGGCGTGATAGCCCACGCGTGCGGCGAAGTCGTCCCAGAAGAAATCGAACTCCTCGACCAGTTCCAAATCCAGGACGATTTCCCACTCGTCTTCCTCGAGTTCCGACCGCTGGGCCCACTCCTGGAAGGCCTGTTCCCACGCGCCGTCGTGGAGGAACGTCTGGAGTTCCTCCCGGCGGTACTCGTCACCGTCGACATCCACGTCGTCGTACTCGTCGGCGGTTGCTTCGAGAGACAAGTGCGGGGGTTCTGGCGTGTCGACTGCGAGACTCATACGAGTGCTATGGGCGAGCGTGGAGATAAATGCCGGCACCGCACCTGTCACTCGCCGTCTGTTGTCGCCGCTGTGAGCAGGCGCTCGCCCTCGTCGGTTTCGACGGTGAGGTCGGGGACTGACACCTTCTCACCGTCGTCGTCGACGGCGACGGACGTCGAGGTGGCCGCGGTTGCCAGCGTCCGTTCGCCGGTGTGACGGTCTTCCTCGAAACAGCGGATGTGTGTGGTGACACTCGAGGTTCCTGCCTCGATGACGTAGGCATCCAGCAGCGCAATCGAGCCCTGTGGAATCGGGTGCCGAAAGCGGACGTCGTCGAGACCGACTGTCACGGTGTCCGTCCCGGCAAAGCGCATCGCACTCATCGCCCCAATCTGTTCCATCCACTTGAGCAGGTCGCCACCGTGAGCGGTCTCGATGCTGTTCGACTGTGCAGGAAAGATGTACCGCCGCGTTTCGACTTTCGTCTCCTGAAGTGTCGGCATACGCACCCGTTGGACAGTCGCAGAGATGTGTCTACCGGGTTCGAATGCACCGCACTTCCGTCAGTCTACGCAGAGACGTACTGTGCTTCCCAGTCCTGACGCGCGTCGAGTTCGCGCTCGCCGCGCTGTGTCAGATGGTAGACGTTGGTGCGTCGGTCTTTTTCCCCTTTCTCGACGAGCCCTTTCGTGACAAGTTCGTCAAGATTCGGATAGAGTCGGCCGTGGTTCACTTCCCCTTCGTAGTAATCTTCAAGCTCGTCTTTGATTGCCAGCCCGTGTGGACTGTCCAGCCCCGAAATGACGACGAGCAGATCCCGTTGAAAGCCAGTCAAATCGTGCATCAGCCGGCATATGAACCGTCTCGTATATTATATTAACTGTTCTAATCCTCACTCACCGGCTGTTTTGGCCCGATGCCGACAAGGGTAAACCGGACGACGGTGTAAGGCAATTGATGACCGAGAGCGGCCGCGACGGTGACGCAATCGAGACGGAGACGCCCACGCCACCGGGTGACCCCTCCGGCGAAGGGTCTGTCACTGTCGTCGGCACTGCACACGTTTCACACGATAGCGTCGAGGAAGTCGAAGAGACTATCGAACGCGACCGTCCTGACGTTGTTGCCGTCGAACTCGACGAGAACCGCTACAAGCGGATGCAGGGCGAAGCCCCTGCCGATATCGATGCCGGTGACCTCATCAAAGGCAAGACGGTCTACCAGTTCATCGCCTACTGGCTGCTTTCGTATATACAGACACGACTCGGCGAGCGATTCGATATCGAACCCGGCGCGGACATGAAAGCCGCCGTCGACACCGCACAGGAAGTCGGCAGCGGCGTTGCACTCGTCGACCGGGATATCCAGATGACGATTCAGCGGTTCTGGAAAGGGATGCGCCTGCGCGAGAAAATCAAGATGTTCGGCTCGATGGCCGTCATCACGGGTGGCCCCTGGGCTGTCGGTTTCGGTGTCGGCCTGTTCGTCGGTGTTCTGGCCGCACTGGTCGGTGGCGCGGTTGCTGGCCCGTTTTTCCTGCCGGCTGACCTGTCGGTCGGTTCCGGACTCCCGCTCGTCGGTGGACTGGTCGGCTTCGCTGTCACGGTACTGGACGGACTCGTCATCGCGACGCTGGTCGCCGTGGTCGTCGGCTTTCCGATTTCGCTGGTGCTCGCCGCACTGTCGAGTCAGGTCGACGACACGGAGGAACTGGACATCGACGAACTGACCGAGGCGGACGTGGTGACGGCGATGATAGAGGAGTTCCGGCGTTTCTCGCCGGGTGGTGCCCAGGCACTCATCGACGAGCGTGACGCCTTCATCGCCCACCGACTCGTCGCGTTGCGGGAGGCGGGGTACAGCGTCGTCGCCGTCGTCGGCGCGGGCCACCGCGAGGGTATCCAGTCCTATCTCGACAACCCCGAGACACTGCCGCCCGCGGATTCGCTCGTCGGACTGCCCGACAGCGGTCGTCTCGGGAGCCTCCTGTACAAGGCGGTTGGCTATCTCTTTACCGTCGGCTTCCTCGCCTTCTTCGTCCTGCTGGCGATGGCCGGTGTTCGACAGCAGTATCTACTCGTGCTCTTTGCCGCGTGGTTCCTGGTTAACGGAGTTATCGCGGCCACACTGGCCAAATTCGCCGGTGCTCACTGGACGAGCGCGACTGTCGGCGGTGCCGTCGCCTGGCTGACCAGCGTCAATCCGCTTCTCGCACCGGGATGGTTCGCTGGCTACGTCGAACTCCGGTACATCGACGTCAACGTCGGCGATATCGGGCAGTTGAACGAACTGCTCTCTGACCCGGAGATTCCACTCGGTACGCTGTTCACACGGATGCGTGAGGTGCCACTGTTCCGACTCATTCTCATCGTCGGGATGACGAACATCGGGAGTTTCATCGCGAGCATCCTCTTTGCGACTGTGCTGTTGCCCGAACTGTCGACGGAAATCGGCGGTGTCTCCGGGCTCGCAGACCAGATGGTCATCGGCGCACGAAACAGCGCGCAACTCATCTGGGAGGTCGTGACGTGAGCCGACGCGCCGCCTACCGCCTCGGCAATATCCGGTTCAGCCAGCGCGAACTCAGAGACTTCGCGCTCGCGTGGCTGGCACTCGGCGTCGCCTTTACGTTCTTTTTGAACCCTCAGCTCGTCCAGCAGATTCAGTTCGGCGTCGTCCGCACGTCGGTAATCCTCGAAGCGTTCACGCTGTCGATGATTACCGTCGGCACTGGCTTTCTGTTACACGAACTCGCACACAAGGTCGCCGCCATCCGCTTTGGACAAAGCGCCGAGTTCCGCGCCGACTACGGAATGCTCGGGCTGGCCGTCGTCGCGGGTCTGGCCGGCTTTCTGTTCGCTGCTCCCGGCGCGGTTCATCACCGGGGACGAATCACGAAACGGCAAAACGGTCTCATCGCACTCGCCGGCCCGCTGGTCAACGTCGCACTGGCAGTCATCTTTGCGATTCCAGCACTCTTCGCCACCGGCTTCGTCGGTGAGGTTGGCTCGCTGGGGCTCATCATCAACGTCTTGCTCGCGGGATTCAACATGATACCCTTCGGCCCACTCGATGGTCGGACGGTACTGGACTGGAGTGTGACCGTCTTCGCCGTCGTCTTCGTGCCGACGGCCGGTATCGGTATCTGGCTGCTGCTCGGTGGGCTCTTCTGACTCGTGCCGCGATAGTTTCATGTTTGCAGACGAGAATTGCTGAATATGACGACAAGTAGACGAGATGTACTGCGAGGCGCTGGACTGGCAGCACTGCTGGGTACCACCGGGTTGGCCGGCTGTTCGGGTAGTTCCTTTCTCAGCGATGGCTCCGGCGGCGGCGACGGTGTAACGAGTTGGCAGTACGACCCGAGCACTCTCGCCGAGACGGAGAACCGCTTTTTCGGCAGTATGGACTACGAACAGATATACGAGAACCGCCAGTTCCTCCCGGAATCGACCCAGAGCGATTTCGAGACCGACTCCGATTCGCCGGTCGCTGCCGAAGACATCGGGCAGATAACCGGCGTCGGCGGCGGCCGCTATGCTCCCCGCGACCAGTCGGGTGCCGTCTTCGGTTCGATGGCTCTCACCGGAGAGTTTACTACCGAGGATTTCACCGAGTCGATAGACGACGAGAGCGACACGGAGCGAATCGGCGAATACGAGGGGTACGTGCTCTACGAGAACGCGGAGTCGTCAACGACCGTCACCGACATCGACTCCTCACAGAGTGCCGTTGTCGGACTCACCGACGGGACACTCGTCATGGGCATCGTCTCTCAGCAGCAGTCGGGCGTGGACGTGACCGGCGAGGACGCGGCCAAACAGATGATCGACGCCTCGCAGGGCAACGCGCCACTGCTCCGTGACAACAGTGAGTACGCCTCGCAACTCACCGATGCAGTCGACGGCGAGTCGATGCGCTTTGGCGGGGAAATCGACCCGGAACTCGTCGCGACGATGCAACAGGTGACAGACCCCGCCAGCGCGCAGTTTTTCGATGGCGTCCGTGCGTCTGGATTCGGGATGACAATCGACGGCGAGACGACGACATTTAGCTTCACCGGCATCTACGAGAGCGGCGAGGCAGCCGACGAGACCGGTCTCGTGGGAGTGGTCGACGGCGGTTCCGAAAGGGCTATCGAAGAAAACGAGGGCCTCGACTCACTGGAAGCGAGTCGCAGCGGCGCGGCGATTACCATCGAGATGGAAGGGCAGACCCAGACAATCTTCGAGTCGGACGTGCCGGCCGGTACAACGGCAAACGACGAGACATTCTCCCTGTAGTCGGCGAGCGATGGGCTTTTGCCGGCCTCACGCGCACACTCAGGCATGACTACAGAGGACGAGGACGCGGAGGGGATGACGTACGCCGAGGCCGGCGTCGACATCGAGGAAAGCGAAGCCGCCACTGCCGCGCTCATCGGTGCTGTCGGTGAGTTCGAGGGTGACTACGCCGGACTCGTCGATATCGGCGACCGTTATCTCGCACTCGCCGCAGACGGCGTCGGCACGAAGTTGCTGGTCGCCGAGGCTATCGACGACTACTCGACGATCGGCATCGACTGCATGGCGATGAACGTCAACGACCTCGTCGCACAGGGCGTCGAACCGGTTGCATTCGTCGACTACCTGGCTGTCGAACAGCCAGACGACGAGACGGCCGAGGAAATTGGCGAGGGTCTGCGCCGCGGTGCAAAACGCGCCGAAGTTGCCCTCATCGGCGGCGAGACGGCCGTGATGCCCGACGTCATCAAAGGACTCGACATCGCTGGCACCTGTGCCGGTCTCGCACCGAAAGACGCACTGTTCCCCGGTGAGGCCCAGCCCGGTGATGCAATCGTCGGCTGGCCCTCCTCTGGCATCCACTCCAACGGGTTGACACTGGCTCGCGAGGCAGTGACACAGCGTTACGACTACACTGACCCGTTCCCACACGACGACAGCCGGAGTATCGCCGAGGTGTTGCTCGAACCGACGCGCATCTACACGTCCGTACTCCCGGCATTGCGAACTCACGAGACACACGCCGCGGCACACGTCACCGGCGGTGGGTGGACGAACCTCCCCCGCATGGGCGCACACCGCTACGAGATTACCGACCCCTTCGAGGCCCAGCCAGTCTACGAGTTCGTCCAGTCCGAGGGCAACGTCAGCGACGAGGAGATGCACCGCACGTTCAACATGGGTACCGGGTTCGTAGCGACGATGCCAGCGGACGATGCCGAGTCCGTCGCCGACAGCGAGGCGGACGCTCGCGTCATCGGGACAGTAGCAGAAACCGACGACGAGGACGGTACTGTCGAGATTCGCGGCCTCTCACTGTAGACGACCGGCGACCTAATTTCGATACAACTGGTAGTGAGTTGTTTGGCATCTGTTCTCGATGGGCTTTTTTGTGCTCCGACCCCAGTAAGTGATGAGTAATGTCTCGGAATCGGTGCCTGAGGGGGCTTCCGAGCGACTTGGGAGTGACATAGTGTTCGACGACAGTCCGACAACGCCGGTCGAGCCACCGGCGCGTGATGGTGTGCAACCGCTGGCGGCAGATGGAGCGCCGCCGACTATCGTAAGCATCAGCGACATCCACGGGTATCTTGAGGAGGCCCGGAGCGCGCTGTTGACGCTTGCCGACCACGCTGACTACGACCCGGTCGTGACCACAGACGACGATGGCCGCCTTCAGTGGGCCAACAACAACTACGTGCTCGTGTTCAACGGCGACCTCATCGACCGCGGCCCGGACAGCGACGGTGTCGTCTCGCTGGTCGAGCGTCTGCGTTCACAGGCTCCTGACGGCCGCATTCGGGTGACGTTCGGCAACCACGAGATGGGTGTCATGATGCCCGACCGCTTTGGCTGGAGTGACTGGTACTCGGTCGAACAGAGTGACGCAGACCGCTGTGACTTTCTCACCCAGGTCGAGAGGGGTCACATCGTCGCCTGCTACGAGGGGTACAACGTCACCTACGCACACGCGGGTCGTCCGGAACCGCACGAAGCCGCGACACTCAACGACGAACTTGTCTCTGCTGCGACGACGCTCAAAGAGGCTGTCGGGACTGCCGACGACGCGACAGTGCAGGGAGAACTCATCGCCACCTATCCCGACGTGCTGGGACTGGGCGGTCGCACCGGTCGCGGCACCGGCGCTGGCATCGCGTGGCTCGATTTCGGGTATATGCCGGTCGATGCACCACCCCAGGTCGTCGGCCACACACGACAGAACAAGCCACGCCGATGCGGTACCGTCGTCTGCCAGAACGTCATCCGGAACAACATCCAACAGGCTGGCGGCGAAGCAGTCATCGTCGAGACGCCCGAGCGTCTGGTCGCTCTCGGGCGTCGTTCCGACGGCGGCGTGATGGAATACACGTTCTCGCTGCCCGAACAAGCCGAAGCGACCGCCTAGCCGTGAATCCGGCAGTCAGCTTTGCACGTTCGCCGCAGAAACGTTCGTAATCGGCATCACCCGGAGTAGGACGACGCGTCGCCAACGTACTCCGGGGTGAGCGATCCCCACCGGAACAGGTGTTCATGTTTGCACCGCTCACAGTGGTACGCTGCTATTCTGTCGTCAGTCCACTCCGGGACGGTCGATTCCGTGGCGACGACGTGGTCGTGGTTCGGACACTCCAGTTCGACGACGTGGTCGTACTCGGAGACGAACCAGGGCGTGTTGTCAAAGACGTTGTCAAGGATCCCACTCATAGCTGGAACTCACGACGGCAGAGTCTCCTGCGGTCGCGCCGGGGACGGTGTCGGTCACGGCTACATCTAGTAGGTGGATTTGCACAAACTTTAGCGACTCGCCCGTGTCAACACCCTGTCCATTCTTGCTGTCGCCGACGTTATGCACCTACTCGATGTGCAAAGCTGAATACGGCAGTGAGAAACTGTTTTTGCCACTTCTATTAGGAGAGGTGACGCGCCAGGTCGGCTTCCGTGATGATACCGACCGTTTCACCGTCCTCGACGACCAGCACGGCGGCGTTGTGGTCGAGGTGGGCGTCGATGGCGTCGATGGTTGCGTCGGGTTCGACGGCCGTCATCGACTCGTGCATCACCTCGGCGACGGGAAGCTCGCCGACGTTCTCCTCGTCGCGCTGGCGGATGTCCGATGTAGCAATCAGTCCGTGGGGCGTCCCGTCACGAACGACCGGCACCTGCGAGTAGCCCTTGTTGTCCATCAACTCCGTCGTTTCGTGGACGCTCGCGTCCGGTTCGACGCTGACGACCGGCGAGTGCATCAGGTCGCGTGCGCGAAGAATCCCACCTTCTGCCTCCTGAAGGGCGTTGACGATACGCCGAAGTGTCGAGAGTCGCGGGTCGACATCGCCGCCCTCGATGCGGGCGATGAGTGGCTGGCTCACCTCTGCTTTCTCGGCCAGTTCACTCTGTGTCAGTCCCAACTCCGTCCGTCGCTCGCGCAAATCCTCCGGCGTCGGCAAATCCATATCCGTAGATAACTGCAAGTAATACAAAAAACTTCGGGGTCACGTCAGGGCTGTTCGTGCCGTCGGTTCAGGCGTCTTCGTCGTCGTCGTCGAACTCGATGGTGTCGATGACGGTCAGCGGGACGTCACGGAGCGCGCCGCCGATGTCGCTTTTCGCGATACGCTGTGCGTGTTCGGTGCTCTCTGCGTTGAACACCTTCATCTCCAGCATGAGGCCGACCAGTGCGGTGTCAGCGGCGATGAAGGCGGAGTCGAACGGCTCAGCGCACGCGGGACACTCGGTGAAGCCAACCTCCACTTCGACGTAGTCCATGTCTTTCTCGTTTAGACGCTTGCCAGCCTCGCTGACGGCGACACCGATAGCGTCGTCGATATCCTCCACATCGTGTACCAACCATGCCGCCTCAAGCACGACTCGATAGTTCATACACGGATACTACACAGCGAGATACACGTCTCTTTTGGATTCGCCCCGTGCGCACGTCACTCCAATAATGCTCATAACTTATGCGCAAGACGCGTCTTTCCAACCCCTCGATTACACGTCACAGCGGTGTCGAAACCACTCTGTGTGATGTTTATACAACCTGAGTTGAACCGCATGACTGCAGCGGGGTAGTCTCAAAATCCAATGATAGTTCATGTCAAATCCTCGGGCAACGTTTATATGTCTGTCATCGAGGTATGCAGGTGAGGACGATGGAACGCATCCACCGCGCAACCCTGCTCGTGCTGTATCAGCTCACCCTCATCGCTGGCATCGCGCTGATGCCACTCGCGATGGTTACCGACCGGCTCGGCGTTCGGCTGCCGATTCACCGGGCGATTCGCCGACTCGGAGACGCATACGAGCAAACACAATAGGATTCCCGACGCGACCTGTCACGCCGCTGCTGTGGTCGACAACGAGTACTTTATTAGGTGATGGGCCAGTAAGCGAGCATAATGCACGACCCTGACTTCTCCCAGAGCCAACCACAACTGGACAGTCGGCTCCACAGCGACCCATACGAACCTGAACTCGGTTCGCTGCCGGACGGCGAGCGCGACGAGGAGACGGTCAACAAGACCGGCACGACGACTATCGGTATCGCGACTGCTGAAGGCGTCGTCATCGCGACGGACATGCGCGCCAGTCTCGGCGGACGGTTCGTCTCGAACAAGAACGTCCAGAAAGTCGAGCAGATTCACCCGACAGCGGCGC
>CAZFOF010000062.1:0-9626 GCA_964520265.1 uncultured Halobacteriales archaeon
TCGAGAACCCCCGCGACGAGGACGAGACCCACAAGATGGAGATCGAAAACGACCGCTACCTCGCCCTCATCGACGGTCAGGCACAGGACTTCGAAAGCGGCATCGACGACGTACTCGCCTCGATTACCGACTACGCCGGCGTCATCGAATCCCACGAAGACCGCTTCCTCCCCGGCGTCCTGGAGTAGCGCAGTCCCGCAGTCACTCGGCGGTGATTTCTTCGAGTGTCTCCGTGAGTGCCTCGCCGAGTGCCTCGAACTGTTCCAGTTCCACCGTATCAGCGGTGACGAACACACCGCGGTCGTCGCCGAGGACGCTCACCAGATAGCCACGGTCGAACACACGGATTGTGAACTCGAATGTGCCAAGCTCCGTGTTCCGGTCGTCGACCTGTGTAACGAATCCGGGTCGCTCGGCCGCGGCAAAGCTCTCGACATCGGCATTTGCTTCAAGGTAATCGCGCAGATAGAGTTGTTCGGCGTCTTCCTCCGTGAAGTACGTCAGACTCCGCAGATTCCCGTCGATCTGGTTCTGTGCCGTCTCTATCAGTTTCTCTATCTCTGTCTCTGTGAGTGACTCTGCTGACATACACCTAAATAGAGAAGAATGAATCTGTTAATACGACGGGGCCGTTTCCGGCGTCTGAGAATCCGGGAGTACACCGACAGAGAAGAGTCGTGAGGGAGGTTAATCCTCGGTGAGCAGCAGGTTCCGCAACACGTCACCGTAGGCAGGCCGGGTAATCAACACCCCGATGAGCACGCCGACAATGGTGACAATCGCGAAGCCCTGGAGGTCACCGAGACTCAACACGGCCAGTGGACTCATCGCGATGATGGTCGTCGCTGCAGCGGCCCCGATGACCCAGAAGGCCTTCCGGAAGCGACTCTGGAAGACGCGGCCGGTCGCAACCTTCCCCTCCTGGAGAATCTCGTCGGCGATGATGATGAGGTCGTCCACCCCCGTTCCAATGACGGCGATGAGACCGGCAATGTGAGAGAGGTCGAGTGCAAGGCCGACCGTCGCCGCGAAGCCAAGCAGGATGAACACCTCCGAGGCTGCCGTCGCCAGCATCGGAATGGCGATGCGCACCTCGCGATAGCGATAGAAGACGACACCGCTGACGACGAGCCAGGCGGCCAGGCCGGTCAGCAAGGCGAGTGGCTTGAACGACTGTGCGAGACTCGGGTTGAGGTAGAACGTCGACTGCACGTCGATTGTCGTCGGCAGCGCACCGGATTCGAGACTAATCTGGACGGCCTGTGCAGTCTCGAAATCGTTGGTTTGGAGGACGAACGTACGGTCGTCCTCGAAGCTACCGGACTCGATGATGTCTGCAAGGCCCGGGGCCATCCCTGCGCTGTAGATGACCTCACCGTCATCGACGGTGTAGAGACACCAGCCGGGGTCTTGTGGATTGACCTCGGCACGACACCGACTTCGGCCCTCGCCGGTGAAGCCAAACTCGATCATGTCATCGGCGAACTGCTGTGCAGCAGTCCTCGTCAGCGTGACCGGGACGCGGGGTGGTCGGCCATCGCCCGCCCGCTGTGCCGGGTTGATGCCGGCGAAGTCGTCCTGTTCGAGGACGGTCGTGTTCCGGTAGACCGTGCCGTTTTCGGTCTCGACGGGGTACGTCGCCACGATACTGACTGAGCCCCGGGTGGTGATGACATCCTCGACATCGGAGATGCCGCGGTTTGGCACCTCGACGACGATGAAGTCCTGTCCAGTCGCCGAGCGGATGATGCCCGCGCTCCCGCCGCTGATACCGACGGCGTTGACGCGTTCCTGGATGACCCGCTGTGTCGTCTGCAGCGTCTGCTCGGTCACACCCGGTGAAATCTGGTCACTGGTAACGTTCACGCCGGACGCCGAAAGCGCAGACTGGAGTTGTGACTCGGTGACGCTTTGCGTGTACACCTCGACGACGCCGCCGGAGTCCCGGGTGTTGCGCACCGAAACGTTGACGATGTCGGTATCCAGTCGTTCGGCGAGTGAGGTCTGCAGTGCGGTTATCTCATCGGATTCTCCGGGGAAAGTAAGGTCGGTCGCGTGGATACCGATGGGCTGGCCACGCAGCCGCGTCCCGCCAGAGAGTTCCAGCCCGTACTGGAGGTTCGTGATATCAGAACCACTATCGGCCTGAGCGGATGTGCCATTGGTGGCGTTGGCGTCCGAACTGGCACTGCCACCCGGAATAAAGAGGGCAACGCCGCTCAGGACGACGAGGATGACCAGCGCGACGATTCGCCAGTTGTCACGAATCTCCATCAGTGGACACCTCCCAGTCGGTGTGTCATGTTGTAGCCCCCTCGAACTTGTAGTAGCGAAGCAGACTCATGTTGAGCATATAGGTGTTCATCAGGTCGGTGGTCAGGCCGAAGACGAGGATGAGACCAATCTCCGGCAGGAGCGGAATGCCAAACAGCGTCGCCACGATTGCCATAACAGTCATCGCCGCTATCGAGGTGAGCGTCATCGTGATACCGGTTCGCATCGCCCGGTAGGCACTCTCGTAGAACCCGCCGCGTCGCCGGAGGATGTGGTTGTTCAACAGGATGTCTGAGTCCACCGAATATCCGATGAGCATCAGGAGGGCAGCCACCGCTCCCAGCGTCAGTTCGATACCGAAGACGTTCATCAACGCAATGGGAATGACGATGTCGGAAAACGCAGAGATGACAACTGCGATGGAGGGGATGAACGTCCGGAACAGGACAAAGACCAGCGCCGCCATCCCGAAGAAGGCAATCGAGATGCCGAGCACTGCCTGCTGTTGGGAGTTCGACCCGAAGGCTGCAGAGCGTCCCTGCTCCTGGTCAATCTCGTAGCCCGCTTCGTTTGCATTCGTTCGTATCTGTTCGATAGTACCCGGGTCGGTGTCCTGGGTTGCCTGCGTCGTCAAGATGTACGTCCCACCGTCGGCCGCGGACTGAATCGAGTCGTAGTCCACATCCTGGAAGTTCGCCCGCACCTCGTCGATGGGGTCGTCAGCACTAAAACGGAACTCCGTTCCGCCAGTAAACGCCAGTCCCAGGTCGACCGGCACGCCGGTCATAACGTACCAGCCGGCGATGATGACGATCGCCAGTCCCAGCACTGCCAGTGGGATTGCCGCCAGTTGGCGGTTGGAATATTTGTCGTAATCGATGTCCGATACCTCAAAGTCGACCATGCGGGAGGGTGTGAGAGCGGCCTGAATAAGCCTTCCCTTTGACGATTTTCAGGCGGCCGGTAAACGCTGCTCTGGTGGTCGTAGGATGGAGAGAAACTCTTGCGAGCCCAGAACGGTCTGAGACACAGCCGGCGAATGCACTTTGGGCCAGAGCGTGTAGACTGGCGTATGACACCCGAGCGCCCGGCAACACGCGTCGTCGTCTCGTACCCGGCAGACCTCTCGGCGTGGGGTCGGGACACCGTCGAAGGTGAGCCGTTCCGTGCCTACCTGCGGAAAGCACACGCGAGTGCCACACCCGGCGAGGAGTGGGCGGAGTTCGTCGGTGTCGGTTGCTGTGGTGATACGCTCGATGTCCCGTTACGCGTCGAAACCGTCGAGGGTGGGAGCGCCCTCACCACGGAAACGACAATCGAGTTCACCATCCGCGACGCCTGTGGTATCGACGGCGGCTGGGCCGTCCAGAGTACAGCCAGTCCGGAGTAGTCAGGGAAGGTAGCGGATGCTGAGAACGCCGGAGTCGGCGCGTACTTCCACCCGGCCGACACCGAGGCGTGCTGCTCGCATGATGGTCGTCTCGTCGTCGACGACATCCTGTGCGGCCTGGTCGGTCTGGTCGTCGTGGACGGAGATGACGTGGAGTTCGCCCTCACCGGCGCGTTCGCGCGTGGTCAACTCACCGACGGACTGCTCGGCAGCGAGTTCGTTGGCCTGCTTTGTCGGTGGTTCCTCGCTTCGCTCGACGGGAATCGTCCGCTGTCCCGAGATATCGACGACCCGCCAGACAGCCTCCATCGGCGGTTCGGGTTCCAGTGTCGCTTCCAGCACCTCGGTGGGTTCGACGCCCGGGTTTGCCGCGAGTGTGTGTACCTGTCCAGTGTGGACGTTGTGGAGCATTGCCGTCGCCTCGTCGGCGCTGGCGACGAAAAACGTGCCCTCGACCGTGTCTGCTGTCATGGCCGAGCGTATGCACGAAGCGCTTTTGCCCGTTTCGACTACCGGAGACTCCGATGCATCGCGTACCCAAAGGCGACGACCAGCAGTGGTGGCACGAAAGCCGCAGCCGGCGGGAGACTGTACAGTGCTTCGACCAGCGGCGCAGTCACGCCGGTGGGCGTCTCGCGGAGTTCGGGCGGCGCGGCGATGACCAGCCCGACGTACAGCGAGAGGATAAAGAGATAGCCACTGGCGGCGAGTGCGCGGTCGTAGGCGACCGTCGAGGCGCTCTTGCGGTGGCGACGGGCGACGAGTATCACCGGGGACACCAGTGGGACGACCACGACGAAGCCGACGACGATGAAAAACGCCCGAACGAACGAGAACGTCCCGCCGACAGCACCGAGGGTACGAGAGACGACCTGGATGAACGCGAAGAAAAACACGACCGCAGTGAGTGCCGCCACCAGTCCGCCGAGAATGACGTAACTGCGCATGAGACGCGAATCGCTCTGCCGGAAGGCGTAGGGGTAGGTGCCCAGGAGGCCGCTGTATCCCTCCGTGTCCGCGGAGTCGGTCGATTCGTCCGCGGCTGCCGCACTGCCGTCGCTCATTATCCGGGAGTTGGCCGCTGTCGGAATAAGGGGCGCGGTCTCTCCGTGACACCTATGAAAGTGCCGTACCAGCGGGGAGTATGCACGTAGATATCGGCAACGCACTCGCATCTGTGACCGACGCCGGAGTTGGCGAGGCTGCACTCGACGCACTCGACGAGCGCGTCGGGCGCGCACACGACCGAATCACGACAGGAATGGAAACCGAAAGCTTCGGGTACGAATCCCTGAATCTCCCGGAGCGAACCGACGCCGCAGCCATCGAGTCGGCTGTCGCCCCACTCACCGACAGCGATGGCGTCCTGACGGTCGGTATCGGCGGCAGCGCGCTGGGTGCGGCGACCATCTCGACTGCACTCGGCCCCAGCGATGTCGACCACCGCGTCCTCGACAACGTCGACCCCGAGGCCGTCCGCGAGACACTCGCAATGCTCCCGCTGGAGTCCACAGCAGTCAACGTCGTCTCCCGTTCCGGAACGACCGCAGAGACGCTCTCGAATTTTCTGGTCGTCCGCGAGGCGATGGCCGACGCTGGCGTCGACTGGACGGAACGAACCATCGTCACGACCGGTGAGTCCGGGCCACTGCGGGCGCTGGCTGAAGAACACGACCTGCCCGCGCTGGATGTTCCCGACGGCGTTCCCGGCCGCTTCTCTGCGCTGTCGGCAGTTGGACTCGTCCCCGCAGCCATCCAGGGCCACGATATCGAGGGCGTTCTGGCAGGGGGCCGCGAGGCGATGGCGTCGCTCGCGCCCTCGCTGTATGACTGTCCGGCCTACGCCTACGGCGCACTCGCCTACGCACTCGCCCAGCGGGGTGCGTCGGTCAACGCGATGATGCCCTACGCCGAACGGCTCGAACCCTTCGCAGAGTGGTTCGCACAACTGTGGGCCGAGAGTCTCGGCAAGGACGGCCTCGGGCAGACGCCCGCCCGCGCACTCGGCGCGACCGACCAGCACTCACAACTCCAACTCTACCGGGCCGGCCCGCGCGATAAGATGGTGACGCTCGTTCGCACGCGCGAGCGCGAGGAGTGTACGATTCCCGAGACAGACGTCGAAGACCTCGCGTATCTCGGCGGCACGGGACTGGGAGCGTTGCTGGACGCAGAATTCGAAGCGACCGAAGCCAGCCTCGCCGCTGCAGCGCGGCCGAACGTTCGCATCGAACTGGAGCGTCTCGACGCCGCCGGTATCGGCGAACTCCTCTATGCGATGGAGGCGGCCTGTGTGCTCGCAGGCGAACTGTACGGCGTCGAGACGTTCAACCAACCCGCAGTCGAGTGGGGCAAGCGCGCAGCGCGCGGTCTGCTCGGTGGCGGCGACTTCGAGGAAGCCGACGCCGTCGACGAGAAAAACCGCCTCGTCGTCGAATAGTCTGAATCGGTGTTGTCTTAGGGGTATATCCACTACGTGGTGGCAACTGCAATGGGGACGGATATGTACCGCCTGGGTGGGGCAAGCGAGCGTTTCCGCAGTATTACCCACGCTATCGGCCTCATCGTCGGCGCGTTCGTCGTCGGTGCACTCCTGGCGAATATCGTCCTCTCTGGATACGCAGTCGAGACACTCGAAGACCTCCCGCCGTTCGGACGCGCCGCAGTCGACGCGACGCAGTTCGTCGGCTTCATGCTCGTCGGCTGGGGGTATATCCAGTGGCGGGACGACTCGCTGTTCGAGATGAGTCTCCCGGGACTCCGCGAACTCGGTATCGCCCTCGTCGGGATTGTTGGGCTGTTTGTCGTCCTCAACATCGCCAGCACCGTCTTGCAGACGCTGGGTATCGAGGCTGCTGCAAACGATACACTCGTGCGCGGACGACAACAGCCGACGTATCTGTTGTATCTCGTCGTCGTCTCATTTCTCTTTACTGCGCCCGCAGAGGAACTCATCTTTCGTGGCCTCGTCCAGGGACTGTTCCGCCGGGCCTACGGCGTCGTTCCCGGCGTGATTATCGCCTCGCTCATATTCGGCGGTATCCACTACATCGCACTCAGCGGACAGGGGAGCAAACTCGCCTATCTGACTATCGCGGCGATACTCGGCGTGCTCCTGGGCGTTCTCTACGAGTGGACGGAGAATCTCACCGTCCCGATTCTGGTTCACGGCAGCTACAACGCCATTCTGTTCACCGTCCAGTATCTGAACACGACGGGACAGCTATCGATACCCTAGAGATACCTGCGTGTTGGGGGTGTATTAACTGACAGTCTGACGGCTGTCTGACGGTGAATTAAGTTTGGTAACGTGGTAGTCTCACACAATGCCGACCCGGTTCACAGTCGTCTGTGACGACGACCTTGCTCGGGAGGTCAAGACGTTAGCGAGAGAGTACGACCTCACCGAAGAGGAAGTACTCCGACAGCTCATCGACCTCGGGCTGACGCAAACAGACAACGAAGCCACGATCTAAGCGGGATTCTTCCGGGACAGTTCACTCCCGCAGATGGGACACCGGTCGTGGTCGTCGTCGAACTCGCGGCCACATCCCTGGCACTGGAAGATCCACTCCCGTTGTTCGGCGATGCCGTCGCGAGCGATGACTTCGACGGGTACTTCGAGTTTCTCTGCGACGTTTTGCATCGCGTAGTCGTCGGTCACGAGACGACCGTCGAGTTCGAAGGCGGCAGCGACCAGACGGATGTCGGTACGTGACAGTTCCGCAAAGTCACCAGTTTCCCTGGCGGCGCGTTCGATGCGGTCGACAGTCTCCTCGTCGGGAATGTGGAGATGCATCCCCGACCCTTCCATCGCGTCGAAGCGGTAGGCGCTTTCGTCTTCCAGTTCCTCGCGGACGAGCGGAATTGTCGCAGTTCGCTCGTCGGTGTGATATTCGTTGATGAACGCAGACGAGTCGAGAATATTCATCCAAGAATCAGCGTTCGATGATCATGTGGTCTTTCACAGCCTGAACGCGCCCGACAGGAATGCGCAGGTGGCCAGCACTGTCCCGCTCGAACTCCGATGTGTCGCTTCGCTGCTCGTTTGGTTCGACCAGCAGGTTCGCGAGTCGACCGGAGTCGATATCCATCGTGATGTTGTACAACATTCCGAGCTCGGCACCGTCCGTGCCCATCACGGCCTTGCCGGAGAGATTTTCCGCGAGTATCTCTGCCATGGTCGTTGTTCCGGGTCATCCAACATAAACGCCACGGGCTACGCGAGCGAACAGCGGTGGTCAAAGGAGAACGAACCGGCCCGGACAGCGGGAAGACGATTCACTTAACTGCCGAGAGGGGTTGGGTGTAACTATTCTCTGGTGAGAACGGATGTCAGAACAGGACTCAGATGACACGGCGCCGGCGACACTTCGCACACCAATCGTGGCTGTGCTCGGTCACGTCGACCACGGCAAGACCAGTCTTCTCGACCAGATTCGCGGCTCTGCGGTCAGCGAAGGCGAGGCCGGAGCTATCACCCAGCACATCGGCTCGACCGCCGTCCCGCTGGATGTCATCTCCAACATCGCCGGTGACCTCGTCAACCCCGACGACTTCGACCTGCCGGGGTTGCTCTTTATCGACACGCCCGGGCACCACTCGTTTTCGACGCTACGCTCGCGTGGCGGCGCACTCGCCGATATCGCGGTGCTCGTCGTGGATGTCAACGACGGCTTCCAGCCACAGACCCACGAGGCCGTCGACATTCTCAAACGCACCTCGACGCCGTTTATCGTCGCGAAGAACAAAATCGACACCGTCCCCGGCTGGAATCCCGTCGAGGGGCGCCCCTCGAAAGTCGCAATCGAGGCCCAGTCCGACCGCGTCGAGCGCGACCTGAACGAGAATCTCTACGAGATTATCGGACAACTCTCCGACGAGGACTTCTCCGCGGATATGTACTGGCGCGTCCAGAACTTCCAGAAGAACATCGGTGTCGTCCCCGTCTCCGCCGAGACCGGCGAGGGCGTCCCCGACCTCCTGACTGTGCTGATGGGCCTCTCCCAGCGGTACATGAAAGAGGCGATGGAAATCGACGTTGGCGGCCCGGGTGCCGGAACAGTCCTTGAGGTCAAAGACACCCAGGGCTTCGGGACGACCATCGACGCGGTCATCTACGACGGCACCATCAGCGAAGACGACAAAATCGTCGTCGGTGGACTCAACGGCCCCATCGTCACCGAAGTGCGCGCACTCCTGGAGCCAAAGCCACTCTCGGAAATTCGCACCGAGAAAGCCTTCGAGAACGTCGAGGAGGTTACCGCCGCCGACGGTGTCAAAATCGCCGCGCCCGACCTCGACGACGCGATGGCCGGCGCACCCATCCGTGTGGTTCGCGACCGGGACGAAGCCGAAGTCATCGCCAGCGTCGAAGCGGAACTCGCCGAAATCGAAGTCTCGACCGCCGAGGAGGGAATTACGGTCAAAGCCGATACGCTCGGGAGTCTGGAGGCACTCGCCAGCACACTCGAAGACGCGGAGATTCCCGTCATGCGCGCCGAAGTCGGCGATGTCGCCCCGCGGGACGTCCGCGTCGCGGAGACTGCCGGCAACAGCCAGAACCGCGCCGTCCTCGCGTTCAACGTCGACGTACTCGATGACACGCGAACACTCGCCGACCAGGAAGGCGTCGAACTGTTCGAACACGACGTCATCTACCGGCTCATCGAATCCTACGAGGAACACGTCGAGGAAATCGAAGAAGCACAACAGGAGCAGGTGCTGGAGAACATCACCCGTCCAGCACGCTTCGAAATCCTCGACGACCACACGTTCCGGCAGTCCGACCCCGCAGTCGTCGGCGTCGAGATTCGCGGCGGATTGCTCCGGCGCAACTCGCGTATCGTGAAATTCGACGGTAGAGAACCCGAACGCGTCGGGAACCTCAAGTCGATTCAGGATGGCGGCGAGGACGTCGACGAGGCCCGAACCGGCGAGCGCGTCGCCGTCTCCATCGACG
>CAZFOF010000063.1:0-9620 GCA_964520265.1 uncultured Halobacteriales archaeon
GCGCGCACGTCCTCCAGGGCATCGAAACCTACCGTGGACGGCCGATTCTCTACGATACAGCGGATATCGTCGACGACTACGTCATCAAAGAGAACCTGCACAACGACCGGAGTGGCCTCTTCGAACTCGTCATCGAGGGCGGCACCCTCGCCGGCGTCCGCGTCCGTCCAGTCGAAATCGACGAGGAGGCGGTCGGGCCGGCATCCGAGACGGCCGCAGCGTGGGTGCAAGACCGAATCGAGACGCTCTCCGGGGAGTTCGGGACGCGCGTCGAACGCGACGACGGCGGTCTCTGGATACCCCTTTCCAAGCGGTGACCGCGAGTCACAGCAGTCGTCGCCAGGCGGCAACGGCGAGTCCACGCACCGATAGTGACCCCTCGAAGCCGGCGGCCGACGCGAGAGACGAAGGGGTCACATCGGCACCGATGCGAGCGACCGGCGCGTGTCTGATTCGCACCTCGACGGTCAGGTCGGCACGTCCGAGGTCAGTGCCGAGACGGGATTGTTCGACGGGGAGCATCTCCGCGCCCGACAGCAGCGCACGCGCCGCCGAGAACGTGGGCGCATTGACGACGACCGTCTCCCCCTCGTCCCAGACCGCACAGGTCTGTCCCTCGACGGTCACGTCGAGAGCAACGTCGACGTCGACCGTGACTGCTGTAGCCATCAGTCTTCGTGTGTCGTGATACTCACAGTGCCGTTGACCTCCCAGTGAGCGTGGTCTGCGTCGGGACCAGCCTTGCTGGGCACTGCGACTTCCATGTCCTCGAACGTGTACTCGATTGTGGCGTTGCGACCAGTCAGTCGGTCGTAGAGGGCAACGCCGAGTTCCGGCCAGGATGTTGTCTCTGTGAGTTCGTCCGTCGTGGATGTGTCATCTGTACTCATGCGACACTCTTTGTTCCGGGCTCGAGCGGTATAAGCAACAAACCTTAACAGTTCGTGTCGCCGCTCTCAGACTCGACGGTCGAGTACTGACTACGCCGAGTGACAGTATTCGATTGCCTCGCTCACTGCCGCAGTGCGGCCGATGAGCGTAACCTGGTCGCCCTTTTCGAGTATGTCGTCGGGGTGGGGAATGCGGCTATCACCACCCGTACTCAACAGCGCGAGGTGGACATCCTCGGGCAGGTCAGCGGAGAGTTCGGAGACAGAACGGCCCGCGACGCTGTCGGCAGTCACCTCGATTTCCTGCACATCGCCTGTCCGGTCGAGTTCCGTCATCCACTCGGAGATAGAGGGGCGCTCGATGCGGTTGTCCATCTCGTGAGCGATGGACATCGAGGACTGGACGGTGTCGACATCGAGGTCTTCGAAGGCGTCCATGTTGGCGGGTTTGTTGACTCGTGCGATGACCCTCTCCACGTCGAAGGAGTTCCGTGCCAGTTGTGCCACGAGAATGTTCACGTCGTCGTCGTCGGTCGTCACGGCGAGTACCGACGCGTTGCCAGCGCCTGCCTCCCGCAGTACGTCGCGGTCGGTGCCGTCGCCGCGACGAGCAGTGAACCCCCGCTGTCGCAGTTTCTCGAGTTGGACGTCGTCCTGTTCGATGACGACGACCTCTTCGTCTCTATCCTCCAGCCGCGTGGCCAGTGCTCGGCCAACGCGGCCACCGCCGACGATGAGTACACGCATTGGTATCACATCCAGGTACTGTGCAATGTGTCGTGCGAATCCGCCCTGGAGCACCACGGTGACAAAGATGACCAGGAACACGGTTCCCACGAGGAGATCCGCCTGTGCCGTGAGTGTGTCTGCCTGTGCAAGTAAGCTTGCCGCCTGCTCGCCGCTGGCACTTTCGGCCTCCAGTGTGAGCTCTTGGGCCCGCGAGCGCAACTCCAGTGCAAACAGCGTGGCGACCGATGCCGGAATGATGCCGCGCGGGCCGATGGCGCTGATGAACAACCGCTCGCGGAAACTAAACCGACCGCCGACCGTCGAAATCATCACGAGTAACGGACGGATGAGTACCACCACCGCGACGGCGACGAGGATCCCGCCGACACCGAGCGCCAGCAGGTCGTCGAGAGACAAAAGCGACGCCAGCGTGATGAACACGAAGGCGAGCACCAGCAGCGTCACGTCACCTTTGAACTGCTCGATGTCCTCCCGGTAGGGCACGTCGAGGTTCCCGAGGACGACGCCGCCGGTGGCGACAGCGGCGATGCCCGCCTCCGTGGCGACCGACTCGGCGAGTCCGTACATCCCGAGTGCACCGATGAGCACCAGCAGACGCGCGTTCTGTGGAGCACTCTCTGCGGAAAGCTCCGTGTGTCTGAGGATGTACCACAGCACGAATGCAACCGCGGCCCCGATGAGCATTCCCAGGCCGAGTCGGTACGCGAACTCGCTGACGAGTCGAAGTAGCCCCTCGTCACCGAGCAGGAGATACTCGAAGGTCACCAGCGCGAGGATGGCTGCGATAACGTCGTTGACGACCCCCTCGGTCTCCAGTGTCGAGGCGACCCGTTCGCGAACCGCGACGACTTTCATGATGGGCGTGACGACCGTCGGGCCCGTCGCGACCAGCAACGCACCGACCAGCAAGGAGAGATCCCACGCTGCGCCCAGCGCAAAGTGGACGGCCGCCGCTGTACCCAGAAGGGCGATGGCGGCACCGATTGTGACGAGCCGAAACGTCTCTCTGGGAGCCTCCCGCAGTCTGTTCAACTGAAGCGAGAAGGCACCCTCGAAGACGATGATAGCGACACTCAGCCCGACGATTGCTGGAAGCGCGTCGCCGAAGACACCGGGTGAGATGACACCAAGCCCTTCCGGGCCGACACCGATGCCCGCCAGAATGAGAAAGAGGACACTCGGCACCGCTACGCGGTCTGCGAGTACCTGCGCGGCGACACCCAGCCCCATAATCGTCACGACGACGACGAGCACTTCGGACGCACCACTCATCGCTGGTCACCATCCGCTGGGGCGTGGTGGCTGTAGTTGGAACGCGGCACGTCGCTACTACATTGAACGAAAGGGTCAGTGTTAGGGTTTGCTTCGCCGGGGCAGTCTGCCGGTTGTCGCTTCGAGTGTGCTCGCACCGATTGGCCGGTGACAGTGACTGCCATCGGCACAGCGTCAGTTTCCACGAAGGAAATAGTATCGGAAGAACACCCGTGTCTCTCCCGCTGGGATGTAGTTATGCACGGTGTTCCTCCATAACAAACAATGACGAATACAGTGGGTTTATGAATCCTGCTGGCGACCCATCAACCACATGTCTAGCCAAAGGGTGGAGCCGTCTCGACTGGAGGACGAGTTCCCTGATCCGGAGGCAGCCGAGAACGTCCTGTACAACCCGACGTTCGAGGAACTCCGCGAGTTCGCCCGGCACGACGAAACAACGACAGAGTACGACAGTCCGCGCTACATCAGCGAGCAGAAATCACGGAGTGCAGACCAGACCAAGAATCTCGTCGACGACGAGTTCTCCGACGAGGACTGGGATGCCATCGCCGACGCCCTCGACGGCGTCGGTGACTACGAGCTGGTCTGTCTCGACCGGATGGTTGGCCGACACCCGGAGACGTCTTTCGTCTGCCGGTTGTTCGTGCCCAAAGAGTACTCTCGTATCGCTCTGGCGTGGGCGAAACTGCTGGAACCGGCCTCGGGAGAACCGGACTTCCAGACGCTGCAGTTGCCCGACTGGGACGAACAGAGCGGACAACGGCGCCGCATCCGTGTCCTGCCCGACGAGGGCCTGACGTTCGTACTGGGGAGTGACTACACCGGTGAGGCCAAGAAGTCGTTCCTGCGCCTCTACATGTATCGTGCGAAGCAGATGGGGGGACTCGGCATCCACGCCGGCAGCAAGCGCGTCACCATCGAGCGCGATGGCGAGTTGTCCACGGTGGGACAGGCCTTCCTCGGACTCTCGGCGACGGGCAAGTCGACGCTGACCGGCCACCAGTGCTGGCTCGACGACCCCGAAAGCGCAGAGATGCTCCAGGACGACGTGTGTGCGATGTTGCCCGACGGCCAGATTACCGGCAGCGAAGGCAACGGGCTCTACATCAAGACCATCGGCCTCGAGGCCGACGAACAGCCCGCACTCCACAAAGCGGCGACACACGAAAGCGCCGTCTTCGAGAACGTCGCCGTCGACGAAGACGGTACCGTCGACTTCGACGATGGCTCGCTGACCACCAACGGTCGAGCAGTCATCCTTCGGGACTACCTCGACACCGCCGCAGAGGACATCGACCTCACCGAGGTCGACCAGATGTTCTTCATCACGCGCAATCCCGTCATGCCCGCGGTGGCCCGACTCTCACCGAAGCAGGCCGCCGTCGCGTTCATGCTCGGCGAGTCAATCCAGACCAGTGCCGGTGACCCCGACGCCGCCGGCGAGTCCATCCGCGTGGTCGGAACGAACCCCTTCATCGTCGGCCCGGAAGGCGAGGAGGGCAACCGCTTCTACGAACTCATCGCCGACAACGACGTGGAGACCTACGTCATCAACACCGGCTACGTCGGCGAGGACAAAGCCGATATCGGCGTCGAAGACAGCGTGAACATCCTCGTCGGGGCCGCCCGCGACGACATCGAGTGGCACTCCGACGAGACACTCGGTCTCGACGTCCCCGATTCGGTTCCGGGCGTCGACGTGGACGAACTCTACCCGCCGGAACACTTCGAGGACTACGAGAGCGCACTCGACGAGATGCGCCAGGAACGCCGCGAGTATCTCGCCCAGTTCGAGACGCTGGCCGAAGACATCAAAGACGCCGTCTACTGAGCGCATCTTCCTGTCTCTCGGTATCTCTCAATAGGCCTATGAGCGGAGTTTATACGGCCGCACAACGTCGCTGACCCTGTGTTGCAACTCTGGCGGCTGACGCGTAATCCACTCGCCAAGCGACTGCACACGACACTCGACGCCGCTGGCGTGACCGTCTCGGTCTTGCAGGTTTTCACCCGAACGCTAGACATCCATCCCAACCCTGCACCGGACAACTGTAGCCTGCGGTCGCTCGACCCTACAACAGTCGACGGCTCGTTCCGTGACGCGGACGCGCTCGACAGAGCCGATTGTGTCGTCTCCGCCGAGATTGACGGGACTCGCATCGGGTCGGTGTTGCTGACGGTCGACGAGTCCGTCTACGTCGACGCGCTTCACCGGGAGTTCGACCCGAATGGTGCGTACATCTGGCGACTCTACGTCGCACCAGAGAGTCGCGGTCGGAACCTGGGTCGCACACTCGTCCGGGAAGCACTCCGGGTCGCCAGCGAGACAAATCCACCTGTCGAACAGGCGAGTGCACTCGTCGCCCCCGACAACCTTCCGTCCCAGCGCGTCTTCGAGGCTGTCGGCTTCCAGCGCAAGCGCGAACTTCGGTACCTGCGTATCCGTGGACTCGAACATCGTTCTGATCGCCAACTCGGGAGCACTCTGGAGCGTAACGTAGCCAAAAATAAATAAAATTTGTAGTATCTATTTATATTACTCAGGTTTATTGCGATACTTCGGGTAGTGCAGTATGTCATGGCCGACAGTACCAGTCAGCCGGTACAGGCACTCATCGGGGCGGTCGAGGAACGAACCGGTTCTGCAGGGTTCGGGCTGGGTATCGGGCGGTTCCTATCACAGCTTTCGGGCGCTGACTACCTCAGCCTCGCAGCGCTGTTCACCGCGTGGACGAGTGCGTTGCTGATACTCGACGGCGCACCGAACTGGGGGATTCTCGCGATGTTCGTCTCGTTCGTCTTCGACAAACTCGATGGGTTTTACGCGCGACGCTACGGCGAACCCTCGCCGTTCGGTCGCCAGGTAGACTCGTTCATCGACATCTTCACGTACCTCGTTCCGGCAGCGCTCATCTATCACGTTGCACTCGCGCCGACGCTCGCGACGAGCGCCGTCGTCGGCTTCGTCATCGTCTGCTTCGGTGGGCTACGCCTCGTCCGACACAACGACGAGGGGTTCCAGTCGGCTGGCAAGACGAGCTACTACCGCGGGACGACAGTCGTACACACGAACGTCATCGTCGTCACGAACTACGTACTCGCGGTGCTGGTCGCGGGCTGGAGCGGGTGGCTAGCGACCGTTCCCATTCTCCTCTCGTGTCCGCTGATGGTCTCGGAGTATCGCACGTTCAAGACCGTCTGGGGACACGTCCTCGTCGGTCTCTTCGCCGCCGTCGTCGGCACCGTCTGTCTCCTGCTCGCAATCGGTGGTCTGTAACGCGATGAGCCGTCACGTCACCGTCGACCCGCACATCCACACCGACGCCTCCTACGACTCCGAGGCGTCGGTCGATGCCGTCCTCGCCTACGCCCACAACGCCGGCCTCGACGCCATCGCCATCACCGACCACGATACGATGGACGGTGCCTGGCGTGCACTCGACCGCGCCCGTCTCTACGATGTCGTCGTCGTTCCCGGCGTGGAGGTATCGACCGCCGACGGCCACCTGCTCGCGCTGGGTGTCAGTGACCCCCCGGAGCCGGCACAGTCACTGCGAGCAACGGTCACGGCAGTCCACGACCAGGGCGGGGCCGCGGTCGTCCCGCATCCCTTCCAGTGCAGTCGCCACGGTGTCCGGCGTTCGTCGTTCGTCGCCTGCGACGGCATCGAAGCGTACAACGCGATGGCGATGACGGGTGTCCAGAACCGTCGCGCCCGCGCGTTTGCACGTGCCAACGGCTACCCGACACTCGGCGGGAGCGACGCCCACACCCCCGAGTTGGTCGGACGCGCGACCACTCAGGTCGAGGTCGCCACGGACACTGAACCACTCTCCGCTGACGCTATCGTCTCCGGCATCCGCGCCGGCCGGACAGACCATCTCGGCAGGCGCGCACCGCTTACCCACTACATCGACAAGTACCTCCACAATCTCCGCCTGCGAACCGCTGACAGTCTCACCGCACTCGCTCGTCCTTCGCGGTGAGACGTGGCTCACTCGCCTGTCGGTTCCAGCACGGCCGGCGAGTCGTTCGCAGGGTCGTTGACAGCCGTCGAGACAGGGGTCACTTCCATGTTCTCGGCCGGATACGGGGTCAGGAGGTCAGTCGCCGTTTCGGGGTCGGCCGCCAGCCACTCCCGCTCGCGTGACTCGGGGAGGACAACGGCCATCCGATGGTGGAGGTCGGCAACGACATCGTTCGGTTCGGTGGTGACGATGGTGAACGTCTCGACTGGTGTTGGCTCCGTCTCTCTGTCCCCGCCAGCGAACGCGTCCAGCCCGGTCTGTGTCGTCGTCGGTTGCCACTGCGTCCACAGGCCGGCCATCGCAAACGGGTCGCCATCAGCGCGCGAGACACGATAGGGCTGTGTGCCGCCCCCGGTCTCCGTCCACTCGTAGAAGCCGTCGGCCAGTACCAGACACCGGCCGACCCGCAGGTCGCCATCGGACGACTGCGCGAACGCGTCGCAAAAACTCGGTTTCTCCGTCAGTGTCTCGCCGCGGGCGTTGATGAACCCGAAGTCGCTGCGGTCGTCGGCCCACGGCGGTACGAGCCCCCACTCGGCGGTGTCGATGGCGTCGGCCTGTTCGTCCCGGATAACCGGCAGCGACTGTCGTGGAGCGGCGTTGTACCGCGGCTCGAACTGCTCGATGAAGGTAGCCGAGAAGCGTTCCTCGATAGCTGCCGGCGGTGCGAACAGGCTGTACCGACCACACATACGCTGTCGATAGGCCCGAGCGCCGATAAACCCACTCGGATTGTGCCTGAAACCGTGGATAATTGTTTAGCACTGGCTATCATAGAGTTGTGGTATGAGACGACGGACGTTCCTGAGCGTAACGGCCTGCACTGCTGTGGCCGGGTGTAGCTCGGATACGCAAAGCGCCGACGACGGCGGGGGCGGAGAAACCGCGACGGACACCGCCACCGAGGAACAGGGAACCACTGATGGGCCGGCGGCGGCACTGCGGGAACTGGACACACAGCCGATGCGAGGGCCAGCCCCAGAGGACGCGTCGGGACTCATCGTCGCGTTCGAAGACCCCTCCTGTCCCCGCTGTCGGGTGTTCGAGCAGAACATCGTCCCGAAAATCCGCTCGAATCTCGTCGACTCCGGTAGAGCAACCTACGTCTTCCGTGGCTACCCGGTCATCTATCCGTGGGGCGAACCGGGGACACACGCACTGGAAGCGACCTACGGCCAGGACAGTGACGCGTTCTGGTCGCTGACCGACCACTACTTCGAGAACCAGGACGAGTTCCGGGGCAAAAGCGCCGAGGAAGTCTACGCAAAAACGGAGTCATTCCTGGCGAGTGAGACGGAACTCGACGCAGCAGCGGTTATCGAGACAGCACAGGGCGAGAGTGCAGACACCGCCGTACAGACAGACCTCAGCGCCGGGCGCGACGCCGGCGCAGGCCGGACAACGCCACACGTGTTCCTGTTTCGCGACGGCGAGTACCAGACGAAGGCGGCGGGGTCAGTGAGTTACGAGACAATCGAGGCTGTCCTCCAGGTATGACACTGCGACCACCGACCCGCCGGGCGGACTGGCGACTGCTCGCTCGCACCGTCAGACTCGTGCTCTCGATTCCCGCCTACGCGGTGGTGTCAGTCGTCGCCGCCGTCATCGCCCTCTCTGCGTTCGTCTTCGCACAGAACATCCCGCTGGTCTCCTTTGCACTCACGGGGTCGCTCCCACTCGACGCTCGCGTGACGATACTGCTGGAGCGGTTCCCCTTCATCGGGACGGACTTCGGGACGACGACAGGCATACTGTTACTCGTCGTCGCGGGATTGACCGGTGTCGACATCGCGATGGTCACCTATCACGTCCGCGAACACGGGCTCGGCGTCGAGCAAAGCGGCGGCAGCGCAGTCGGTGTGGTACTCGGCGTGTTGGGTGCTGGCTGTGCGGCGTGTGGCTCGGCCATTCTCGTTGGCGTGCTCTCACTGGTTGGAGCGACGGGGCTGTTGACCGTGCTGCCACTGGAAGGACAGGAGTTCCTGCTGCTTGCACCGGTCGTCCTCGTCCTCTCGCTGTACTGGCTCGCGGAGGGGATGCGCGGCGGACGCATCAACGGCTGTCCGGTCGATATCGGCGGCGACCGCCCTCGAAACTAAAAGGGAACGGGCCGTATCCTGCGGTAATGGCCGGCAATGCCGGTGGTGGCCACGCCGAAGAAGGGGGAGACACGCCCGATTCGTTCGCGATTCCAGCCCATCCCGAGCGACGCTACCCCTACGACGGCGGCGTCGAGTACGAGGGTGAGACGGTCTTTACGTTGACGCCGACCGCCGACCACTCGGAGCGACAGCTCCGGACTCTCGTCGAGGGGACGCTGTCTGTGGGGCCATACCGTTACGGTGACTTCTTCGATTTGCCGATGCCGCTGTATCTCGTCCGCGACGACGAGACTGCCGACGTCTTTCGCATCTCGGTTCGTGACGGCTGTGTGCAGTTACACGTCCTCCCAGCGACGGAGTCGGCGGGACTGCGGTCGTTCTACGAGCGACTGACAGCGAGAAGCGACACTACCTGGCGTGTCGAGTGCCAGACCAGCGGCTAACTGCCCGCGCACCCAAAACCGACTTATCGTCCTGGAGCAATGACGGAGACATGACCGTTTCGCGCGAGGTCGAGCTCGAGGGGCACATCATCGACTCCGGGATGATGCAGTCCTGCTTTGGCATCATCATGG
>CAZFOF010000064.1:0-9598 GCA_964520265.1 uncultured Halobacteriales archaeon
ATGCCAGCGTAGACGTCTTCGGTGTTCTCACGGAAGGTGACCATATCCATCTGGCCGGGTTCTTTGACCGGTGACGGGACGCCGTCGAGGTGGTAGGTCGGACGGACGTTCGCGTAGGTGTCGAGCGTTTTCCGCAGTGCGACGTTCAGCGAGCGGAAACCGGCCCCGACCGGCGTCGTCAGCGGCCCCTTGATTGCGACGCGGAACTCCCGAATCGCTTCGACGGTGTCCTCTGGGAGGTTCTCGTCGTATTTCTCCCGTGCGGTCTCCCCAGCGTAGACGCGCATCCAGGAGATGTCCCGACCTGTCGCCTGTGCGGCGGCTTCCAGCACTTTCTGTGTGGCTGGCCCCACGTCTGTTCCGATACCGTCCCCGTAGAGAATCGGAATAATCGGGTTATCAGGAACCGCCAGTTCGTCGGCGTCTTCGTCTACTACTTCGATTGCCTCTCCCTCGGCGGGTACCTCAATTTGGTCGTACGTCATATACTCGCACTTTCTATACCCCGGACTTTAGTAATGCCGTTTTACGTGAGCATCACTCACCCGACCAAACTGACCGATAGAAGACGGTTCTACGTGGTGAGTGCGTCCCACACGACGGGTTCCACCGACCGTCCCGGTGATGGCCGTCTGAGCACGTGTGAAGCCGGAAAAACTTGCGAACAAACCTGTCACCGAGTACCGCTGTCTCGCCTGTTTCGCCCCGGCGAGTCCACCCCTACGCCCAGCGTCAGTCCCCGCTGTTTCACTTGTTAAGAGTCTCTCACTGCCTGGGTCTCGCGGTGTTCGCACGCGGCATCGGGGCGGGAGTGGCGACTCCCGGGACACTAACTTTGCATGTAATTGCCTTTTCCCGTAGTTTTATGCTCAGATGATATTATCACTTAATACAGCGGTTCCATGTGAGACAACCCCATGAAAGACCCTAATACAGACGGCAGACAGAGCAGGAGGCGGAAATTTTTGGCGACCCTTGGAGCACTTGGGGCTTCTTCGCTCGCCGGATGTTCGTTCAGTTTTGACCTCGGGGGTGACTCAGAGCCAGACCCGACCCCAGTGGAGACAACCCGACCACCGTCACCGACATCGACGGCAACTGAAACCCCGACGCAGACAGCCACGACCACGCCGACTGTCACCCAAACGGCGACTGAAACAGCGACGCAGACAGCAACGTCGACGCCGACAGCAACGCTCAATCCGAATATCGACCCCGAACTCATCGACCCGGAGGTCATTCCCGACTCACAGCTCGACCTCAGTAACACGACGTTCCAGACACCGATACTCGACCCGACCGTCGTCGACGGCGGCGATAGCAACGATTCGACAACGGGGACACCCTCGGAAACGAGCGCGAGCGGGGACGATATCGAGGTGGCGGTCATGCCGGGCAGGCAAAGCGTGGGCGCGGAGTCGCTTGGCAGTGAGTCTCGGCAGACCCAAAACGACATGGTCTGTACGACCCGGAGACAGCAGGAAACCGCCGACGGCGGCGGGCTGTTGACCGATAACCTCGTCTTGAACCATCGGCTCAACGAAATCTGGCCCGGTGCCATCATCCCAGCCACATCGGTCGCAAACGGTGGATTCGGGCCGGCACTCTCACCCAGCAGGCTCCCGAACAGACAGGCAGTCGACGTTCGGAATCCGATTTCGCTGGCACTGTACATCGACGCGAACCGCTACGGGAATCAGAACCCGAACGTCAGCCAGGTCATCGACCCACCGACGAGCGACAACGTCGAACAGGCCCGTGTCGAACTCCTCAGCAACGTCCAGCAGGGGACGAGTGCCGCTCAGATGTCCTTCGATATCAGACAGGTACACTCGGAGAAACACCTCGATACGCAACTCGGCGTCGACTACGACAGTCTCACGATGAATATCGAGGGCGACTTCAGCTACAGTACCTCGACGACGAGAAACAAGCTCCTGGTGAAACTCTACCAGGTCTACTATCTGATGGGTGTCACGTTCCCCAACCCCAACGGGAGTTTCGTCACCGATTCGTCTGTCGTCGAGCGCAACGACTTGCTCATCTCCGACGTCGCATTCGGTCGCTTGCTCCTCTTCTCCGCGGAGTCGAAACACTCCGTCGAAGACATGAAAGCGTCCCTCGACGCCACCTTCTCCGGAGTGGCCGGAAGCGGAAGCGCGAGCCTGAGTGTCGAACAAAAGCGAGTGCTCGACGAGACGCGGCTGAAAGGCCAGGCCATCGGTGGTGGCGCGACCGACGCGACCCAACTCATCAGCAACTACGGCGAGGACAGCCTCCCACAGATTCAGCGCTACGCGACCGACGGGGCAAACTACGGGCCGTCCAACCCCGGCTCGCCGATTGGATTCACCGCACGGTATCTCAGCACGCAAGACCGGGCGAACACGTACATGACGACCGAGTACAACGCCCGGAGTTGTTACCCGAAGACCAGGGAGTTCAGAGTCCACAACGTCACGCTGTCCGTTCAGAATGCGGGCGGTGACGGCGGCGGCAACCTCAAAATCTACGGTGATATCGGCATCGGTGGCTCCCATCCCGACCAGCCGACAGTCATTGTCTCTGGCAGCGACTGGAGTCGAGACCGCGACGAGCAGTTGACTATCGACGAGGGTACGTCACAGACGCTCTCCGACATCGACAAGACCATCTCCTTCGATATTCCCGAAGACCAGACCTGGAACGAGTTCATGCAGGATGCGGAGATTCAGGTCATGGCTGAGTTGCGAGAGAAAGACGGACTCAGCAACGACGAGTACCAGGGCGACACAGAGACGGGTTCCTGGAGCGTGACCGACCCGCTCGACCGAACCCCGACGATTGTTTTCTCCGAGGAGAACAACGTCGTTCACCTCAACTTCGATGTCGAGCCAGTCCCGCTCAATTGAGGGGGACTCATACCGTCGGCTATACTCGCGTGAGCAGTTCTGCCACACCGTGGCTGCGAACTCGTTCACGCAGATATAGCCGACAGTCTCACCGACAGCACCTCTTTTGGGCTGTCGCGTACAGACACACCTATGCAGGTCGTGGTACACGGTGGTGCCGGTAGTGAACCCGACGACCCGCCAGCACGTCAGGCAGTCGTCGAAGAAGCGGCTGCGGTGGGCACAGAGCAGGCGACACCACAGGCGGCCGTGAGTTCGGCCGTCCGCCGACTGGAGACTGCTCCCCGGTTCAACGCCGGGACGGGGAGTGTCGTCCAGAGCGACGGGACGATTCGAACCGACGCGGGACTGATGACAGGCGACGGCACAGCGGGCGCAGCAGCCGCCATGCCGGGTGTCGAACACGCCATCGACGTGGCCGAACTCGTCAAAGACGAGACGCCACACGTCATGGTCGCCGGCGAGCGCGCCGTCTCGCTTGCCGAAGCCTTCGACGTACCGACCGACTGTGACCTCTGGACGCCGGAGACACGCGAGCGGTGGGACGACGCCGACCCGCCCGCTCGCGGGTGCACATCCGAACAACTCGGCTGGGTTCGCGAGACCTTCGGCACCGATGACACCCGCGACCACGACACCGTCGGCGCGGTTGCAACCGACGGCAGGCAGGTAGCGGCCGCCACCTCGACCGGTGGGCGGTGGTTTGCGCTGGCAGGCCGCGTCGGTGACGTGCCACAGGTCGGCGCGGGCTTCTATGCGACAGCGACTGCGGCCGTGAGTGCAACGGGTGACGGTGAGGCCATCGCACGCTTTGGGCTGGCACGTCGGGTCGCCGATGCCGTCGAAGACGGTGAGACTCCACAACACGCTGCCGACCGCGTCCTCCGTGGGTTCGCAACCGAGACTGGCGGCCGGGCGGGTGTCATCGTCGTCGATGTGGACGGGCAGATGGGAGCGGCTACGAACGCCGAAGCGATGCAAACTGCCGGGCACGCCGACTCGACTGGTAAGCGTTGAGAGGGAACTGTAGTTAATGCGTCTCCGGCACTACCGGTATTGTATGACGGCGAGTGGAAGTGGTCGGAGATGAGTCGTGAAGAGACGGACGAAACCGATCAGACACTCCCGACGTTCGACAAGCTGGCGACACTGATGGACAACTTCGTCAACCTCGTCGAACTGGCCGCAGCGGCGCTGTTTGCCCTCCTGTTTGCCATCGGGGTGGTCGACCTGGCGCTGATAATCGGCGAGGCAACGCTCGAGGGCAACATCACCGACCCGCAGGTGGTCATCGGTCTCATCGACGTGGGGCTACTCCTGCTCATCATCGTCGAAGTGTACCAGACAGTCGTCGCCTACATCCGGGAGAACAACACACGGCGCATCGTCCGACTGGTCATCTACACGGGTGTCATCGCGCTCGTCCGGAAAGTCATCATCTTCCGAACGGAGGAGTACGCGTCGTACCAGGACGCGCTCTTTGTTGCCATCGCCTACACGATACTGACGCTCGGGCTGGTCGCGCTGCTGTACGTCGACCGGCTGACGACAGAGTCGTCCGCGTAACGGCAAACACTTTCTCCCCGACAGACGAAAGGCGGGTATGAGCGATGTCGACCTATCGAGTGAAAAGTACGAGAAACACCGTGAAGCAGGCGAGATTCTCGCCGAAGTACGCGACGAGGCCGCGGAGATGGTCGAGGTCGGTGCCAGCCACCTCGAAGTCGCCGAGTGGGCCGAAGACCGCATCCGTGAACTCGGCGGCGAACCCGCGTTCCCGGTGAACATCTCCATCGACGAGGAGGCTGCCCACGCCACACCCAGCGCCGACGACGATGCCACTTTTGGGGAAGAGATGGTCAATCTGGACATCGGCGTCCACGTCGACGGATGGCTCGCCGACACGGCTATTACGGTCGACCTCTCCGGTAACGCCGACCTGAAAGACGCCTCAGAGGAGGCACTCGATGCCGCACTCGACACCGTCGAGGCCGGTGTCACCACGGACAAAATCGGTGCCGCCGTCGAGGAGGTCATCGAGGGCTATGGCTACAATCCGGTCGTGAACCTGACCGGCCACGGCCTGGGTCACTGGGAACAACACACCGCGCCGAACATCCCCAACCGCGAGGTGGCACAGGGTGTCGAACTCCAGGCGGGACAGGTGGTTGCCATCGAACCCTTCGCCACCAACGGGGGTGGCAAAGTTCAGGAGGGTAGTGACGAGGAGATTTTCGCCCTGGAACGGGAAGCCTCCGTGCGGAACCGACAGGCTCGGGAGGCACTGAGCCAGATTACCGAGGAGTTCAAGACGCTCCCCTTCGCCGCTCGCTGGCTGGAGACAGACCGTGCGAAGATGGCACTTCGGCGTCTCAAACGACAGGATATCGTCCACGGCTACCCCGTTCTCAAGGAAGACGACGGCTGTCTGGTCAGCCAGAAAGAACACACGATTATCGTCACCGAGGACGGCTGTGAAGTGACGACTCGCCCCAGATAGGAACTGAGCGCGGGGCGATTGAAGGAAAATTTATATGTCTGTTCCTCGTTGAATTAGTGCAGGATACATACACAACAGAGACGTTACTGTCTCTGTCTGTAACCAAACGCAATGGGTGGTCGTGTGGTGGCCTCCGAGGACTGGCAGAGGTGAAGACAGTGTCTGGACTGGACATCAACACAATCGAAGAGTACAAGGCGCTTCTCGAGGCGACCAGCGACGTGAGTGCTGTCGTCGACGAAGACGGGGTTATCAAATACCAGAGTCCGTCGACGGAGCAGGTGCTCGGATACGAACCGGACGAACTGGTCGGCCAGGACGCCATCGACTACATCCATCCCGACGACCGGGAGTCCGTCCGTAAAATATTCTCTGAGCTGACAAAAAACGAGGCCCAGTCGACGGCACGCGCCGAGTTGCGGTTCCAGCACGCCGACGGTTCGTGGGTCTGGCTGGAGTCGTCCGGTACCAACCGTACGCACACGGCACTCGACGGCTACGTCATCACCTCCCGGGATATCACTGGACTGCGCCAACTCGAAGAGCAATACCAGTATTTCGTCGAACAGTCCTCGGATATCATCAGCGTTCTCGACGAGACGGCGACGGTGGTTTACATCAGCCCACAGGTCGAGCGGGTCTGTGGCTACAAGCCCAAGGAACTCATCGGAGAGTACGCCTTCGAGTTCGTCCATCCCGACGACACCGACCAGGTCGTCGAGACGTTCGAGCGGGGACTCGAACAGCCCGGATACACGACGACGACCCAGTTTCGCTATCCCCACGCCGATGGCGGGTGGATGTGGCTCGAATCCCGGAGCAGGTCGCTCCCGGACGGTGGGCCGATGTCGGGTCGCACCGTCGTCAGTACCCGTGACATCACGGAGCGAAAGCACCGGGAGCAGGAACTCGAACAGTACAAGACGGCGATGGAGACGGTGCCCGACGGTGTCGTTCTCCTCGACGAACGCGGGACGATGACACGCGTCAACGAGGCCTGGGCCTCGATTTTCGGCCGCGAACCCGAGGAGTTGAACCAGGAGCCGTTCCGGACGCTCATCGACGAGGGTGCGGTCAACGAAAGTGTCGCCGAGGCCTACGTCGATGTCGTCCAGCGACTGCTCTCGGACGACAGCGACCGCCAGCAGGCATCGTTTACGACGCAGGTGACACCGCCGGAAACGAGTCGCGAACGGTTCTACGAGATTCGCATCCGTCTGCTGCCCTCCGACGGAGAGTTCCGTGGCACGGCTGCTGTGGTGCGTGACATCACTGACCACGTCCAGCGACGCAAGCAACTCGCCAGAGAGAACGAGCGACTCGACGAGTTCGCCAGCATGGTCAGCCACGACCTCCGGAATCCACTGAGTATCATGGAGGGGTCACTGGAACTGCTGGACGTCGAAAACGAGCACGTCGAGCGGGCACAGCGCGCGGTCGACCGGATGGAACAACTCATCGACGACTTGCTCGTCCTTGCCAGACACGGTGACGCGGTCACGGACACGGAGGTCGTCACCCTGAGCACCGTCGCCTGGCAGGCCTGGCGCACCGTTCAGACGGGCGGCGCAGAACTGACAATCGAGTCAGACGGGCGTCTCGAAGCGGATACGGGACGACTCCAGCAACTGTTCGAGAATCTCTTTCGCAACAGCATCGAACACGGTGGCCCAAATGTCACCGTCCGCATCGGCGCGGAAGAAAACTACTTCTACGTCGCTGACGACGGCGAGGGCTTCGGTGACGTCGACACGTCGGAGATATTCGAGTCAGGCTACTCGACGAGTTCGACCGGTACCGGGTTCGGACTCGACATCGTCGAACAGATTGTCGGTGCACACGGCTGGTCAGTCCACGCTCTCTCGAGCGTTGACGACGGTGCCCGCTTCGAAATACAGGGTGTCGATATCGACAAGTAAACGACTACGCGTTGTTCATCCGCGTCTTCTCTGTCTCCCCACAGATGTTGCACTTGCTGACGCGGTAGGGCTCCCGCGAGAACTCCGCGTTCTCCGGATTTGGGCTTTCGGTCAGAATCTCGATGGAAACTGTATGCGGCGTCGAGGTTCCACAGGCCCCACACTCCTCGGTCACGTCGGGAATAGTATTCGGTGTCGTTGCCATCGTACTTGTATAGAGAGCAAACTAGAGTATAAAAAGGGACGACAGTTGACTCCGTTCGTACCGTTTATCGCAAGACGGCGGCCAAATTCTTCTAACGAGGCACTGAGAACAGTCGAGACCGTTTAATAAACTCTCTCGGTCAATATTTCGCGTGATAATTGGCGAACAGCCAACAGATTTATATGTGAAATATCACCGGTTCCGGCCGGGGAGACAGCGTATATACCGCGAGAACCCACACGTTTGGATATGGAGCAGGTGTTCGCGCCGTGGCGCATCGAGTGGGTCGAACGATCCGAGAAAAGCGAGGAGTTCGAAGGGTGTGTCTTCTGTGAACTCCCCGACCATCCCGACGACCGGGAGAACAATCTCCTCGCACGCGGTGACGATGCCTACGTCCTGTTGAACAACTATCCCTACAATCCGGGGCACGCGATGGTCATCCCACACGACCACACCGGGTCGTATCGCGACCTGGACGCCGAGAGCCTGCTTGCCAAAGAGCAACTGCTCCAGCGCACACTCGATGCGATGGACGAGGCACTCGCCCCCGACGGCTACAACGTGGGGTACAACCTCGGCGGGGGTGCTGCCGGAGGGTCGATAGACGACCACTTACACGCACACGTCGTCCCGCGGTGGAACGGTGATACGAACTTCATGCCCATCATCGGCGAGACGAAAGTCATCGTCGAGGCAGTACGGGAGACCTACGACCGCCTGCACGCTGCGTTCGCAACACAGGACGGTGTCCGGTCGCCAGACGACGGTGCGGTCATCGTCGACTGACACGAATACAGCCACTCGCGAACGAAGTCTCTTACTTTCGGGAGTGTGAACGGTCGCCGTATGTCGCGGCGCACGTCACTCCGTCGGGTCGGTCTTCTCGTCCTCGGCGTCAACGCCGCGCTCTTTCTCGCGAAAGCGGCTGTCTACACCCAGACAGGGAGTCTCGCGGTCGGTTCAGAGGCGGTCAACAGTCTCGCCGACACCGTCTACAGCCTGGTCATCGTCGGCGGACTCTATCTGACCACCCGTCCGCCGGATTTCGAGCACCCTCACGGCCACGAGCGCATCGAGCCTTTTGTCTCCCTGTTCGTCGCACTCGGTATCTTCGCCGCAGGCGGGTTCGTCCTCTGGCAGTCCAGTAGCGCCTTGCTGTCCGGGAGTATCGACGTGTCTCGGGGTCCCGCTGCTGTCGTCGTTCTCGCCATCTCCGGCGTCGTGAAGTACCTCCTCTATCGGTACTGCCTGCGCGCCGGCAGAGAACAGAACTCCCCGGCGGTCATCGCCACCGCACTCGACAACCGCAACGACATTCTGACTGCCGGGGCCGCGCTGGTCGGTGTGGTCGGTGCCGCACTCGGCGCGCCGATTCTCGACCCACTGGCCGCCGGATTCGTCGCCTTCGGTATTCTCTACACCGGTGTCGAGGTTGTCAGAGACAACGTCGGCTATCTGGTTGGTGCTGCTCCACCCGACGACCTCCGGGCGGAAATCGTCCGCCGCGCACTCGCCCATCCCGACGTCGAGGGTGCCCACGAAGTCATCGCCCACTACGTGGGCCCCGAAATCGACGTGAGTCTCCACATCGAGGTCGAGGGTGACCGGACACTGCTCGAAGCCCACAACATCGAGACGGAAGTGATGAACGCGATTCGTGACCTCCCAGAAGTCGACGACGTCTTCGTCCACGTCGACCCCAAGGAAGCCGACGAGTGGAAACGGGACAGCGAGGTCGAACGACTCGTCGGCGACCCGCTCCGTGACCGCGAAGAGGAACACTAGACCAATTCACCGAGCGCGTAGACAGTGTTGTGGCCCGTAATCTCCGCCTCGACGATATCGCCGAGTTCGGCCCCTGCGGTTTCCGCGCCAGGAATGGCGACCTGCCGGTAGGCCGAGTCGTAGCCGACCAGTGAGTCGGCGGTGCCGTCTTCGACGAGGAGTACCTCGCTGGTCTGACCGACCATCGCCTCGTAAGCCTCGCCGACGACCTCCATCTTCAGTTCGCTCATCTCCTTCGAGCGGTCTTTTTTCGTCTGCCCGCCCAGCCCCTTCATGTCGGCGGCGTCGGTGCCGG
>CAZFOF010000065.1:0-9576 GCA_964520265.1 uncultured Halobacteriales archaeon
GTGCAGGCAGTCGTTCCAGCCGCCGGCGAAGGCACTCGATTGCGACCGCGAACCGCGACCAAACCAAAAGGACTCGTCGCTGTCGCCGGCAAACCTCTCCTGACACACGTCTTCGAGACGCTGGCTGCCCTCGACGTCTCCGAAATCGTCGTCGTCGTCGGCTACCGCGGCGAGCAGATTCGAGACCACTACGGTGATTCCTTCGAAAGCATACCACTCAGCTACGTCCGTCAGGACGAGCGTCGGGGACTCGGTCACGCCGTCCTGCAGGCGGAGTCCCACGTCGACGGCGATTTCGTGGTGTTGAACGGCGACAACGTCTGTCGGGCAAACACCGCGGAGGCAGTGGCACGGCACCGCGAGACCAGTGCCGACGCCACGTTGCTCGTCGAGTCGGTCTCACGCGAGCGGGCGGCGGCTGGAGGCGTCATCGACCACGAGGACGGCACGGTCGTCGGGTTGGTCGAGAAACCGGACGAACCGCCGAGTACGCTGGTTCCACGCGGCTTTTTTGTCTGCTCCGAGGCGCTGTTTCCGGCGTGTCGGCGCATCCAGCCGGGACACACCGGCGAAATCGAACTCACCGCGGCAATCGACCGACTGGTGCAAAACGGTCGGCCGGTCGAGACCGTCCAACTGTCGGGGTGGTGTGTCAACGTCAACACAGAGGCCGACAGAGTGGCCGTTGCCGACCGTCTGTCGGGCTAGCTGCGAAGTTTTATCACCACTCATTTACTGGTCTAACTCGACGCAAAGACATGAAAACGCTCAGTTCGGACGAGATAGATGAGCTTCTCTCACGGAACGGCGTCGGCGTCTTGTCGATGTACGACGGGACGCGCCCGTACGCCATCCCGATGTCCTTTGGCTACGATGGGTCGACGCCCGTCTTCGCGATGCAACTCGGCTCCGGCGACGAGAGCCGGAAACAGAACTGTCTGGAGACGACTTCTCAGGTCGCGTTCACCGTCTACGAGCAGACCGACGCCGACCGCTGGCGCAGTGTGGTCATCTCCGGCGAATTCTCCCCGATTCCGGACGAGGAAGCCGACACTGCGATGGCGGCGCTTGCGGACAACGCCGACTTTGCCTCTGACGTTGGTCTCTGGGGCGTGCCGATGCGAGAGGCAGAACTCACGCTGTACGAACTCGAAATTGAGGAGTGCGACGGTCGCGAGTTCTCGATGGCCGACGCACCCTGAACGTCGCGCACTGCCACTTCTACCGGTACTTCACGCGACAGACAGCAGTGCCTCGGGGGGCGACCCGGGGAGTTCGTCCCGGTCGTGATCGGCCTCGAAATCGAGGTCTGGGCCGGCGGCGATGATGCGCGTGGGCGTCACGTCGGGGTGGGTCGTGTAGTAGTGTTCTTTGATGTGGCTCATCTCGACCGTCTCGGCGACGCCGGGAGTCTGATAGAGGTCGCGCAGATACGGCCCCAGGTTGTCGTACTCGTGGATGTGCTGTTTGTTGCACATGAAGTGGGTGTGGTACACCTGGTCGAAGCGAATCAGCGTAGTGAACATACAGATATCGGCTTCGGTCAGCCGGTCGCCGGCCAGATAGCGCTGGTCGGCCAACACGTCGTCCCAGTGGTCGAGTGCGTCGAACAGCTCATCGACCGCATTGTCGTAGGCTTCCTGGCTCTTTGCGAAGCCAGCCCGGTAGACACCGTTGTTGATTGGGTCGTAGATGTCCTCGATGATGTGTTCGACTTCTTCCTGATGCCCTTCCGGATAGAGGTCGACGTCCCGTGTTGCCACCTCGTCGAACTCGGTGTCGAGCATCCGCAGGATTTCCTTGGACTCGTTGTTGACGATGGTTTCTTCGTGTTTGTCCCAGAGCACAGGCACGGTCACGCGGCCGGTCATCTCGGGGTCTGCTGCCGTGTAGACCTCACGGAGGTAGTCGCTGCCGTTGATGCTGTCGACCGTACATCCCTCCTTTTCGGGGGTGAACTGCCAGCCGCCATCGTCGCGGAACGGGTCGACCACGTCGACCGAGATGGCGTCTTCCAGACCTTTCAGCGCCCGTACGAGCAGCGCTCGGTGTGCCCACGGACAGGCATACGAGACATAGAGATGATATCGGCCCGCCTCTGGCTGGAATCGCGCATCTGGGTCGTCTTCGATGAAGTCGCGGAATGTCGTCTCCTGACGGTCGAACTCTCCGTCATCAGTCGTAGATTCGTAGGCATCCTGTCGCCAGGTGCCGTCGACGAGCATATTCATAACGCCTTCAAAAAAGGGGCCGAGCAAAATAAATGCGGCGTGAGATTACATCTATGTCACCACCCGACGGCAGCCGGATGTGGTCTGGTAGCACCCGTACCTTTTTGTACGAGTACAGTGCCACCCCTGTCCGATGGAATCGTCCTCGCGAGGTGTCTCGGCGGTGGTCGGCACAGTCCTGCTGGTCGCGCTGGTGGCGGTGCTCGCGACCGGAGTGTTTGCCGCCGGTTCTGCGGTTGAGTCGCTGGATGACCCTCCGCCGTCGGCCGTCATAACCGGTGACGACATCGTCGCAGCCTGTTCGGGCTGTGGCTGGACAGACCAGGTCGTTCGCCTCCGGCATCGCTCGGGCGATGCGGTGGGATTGTCCGAGACAGCCGTCTTCGTTGCCGTTCCCAGCCGTGACCTGGAGGGACGACTGGTCGACCTTCCGCTCGCGACGAACTGTCTCGGTGACGCACACGTCGAGGGAACAGACCTCTTCGATGGTCGCTGTGGCCGTGTCGGCGGCGTACTGACCGACGTTGGCACCGCTGACGACGGCCGCTGGCACGCCGGCGAGAGCATCATGTTCCGTCTCCGGAAGGGGTCGGTTCGACTCTCTCCCGGGGACGAGGTCACGGTTCGAGTGCTCCATACGCCGTCGGGGACTGTCGTGAGTTCAAACCGACTTTCGGTCGTCGAGTAACTCACCTGTCACGATAATCGTACCGACACCGTAGGTGTGTGCACGTGAGTGTATCACACCGGTACAGTCGCGGTTCGTAGGCTTTATCTACGGCGTCGGCTTCGTACACCGCAAGACCATGTCCGAAAAACCCGCCTCTATGTACCGGGATATCGACAAGCCCGCGTACACGCGACGTGAGTACATCACGGGCATCCCGGGATCGAAGATTGCACAGCACAAGATGGGCGAGAAAGGCAAAGAGCCGGAGGAGTACGAGGTTCAGATTTCCCTCGTCGTCGAGGAGACCGTCCAGTTGCGCCACGGCTCGCTGGAAGCCTCCCGCCTTTCGGCCAACCGCCACCTCATCAAGGAACTCGGCGAGAACAACTACTCGATGATTCTCCGGAAGTTCCCCCACCAGGTGCTCCGTGAGAACAAACAGGCGACCGGTGCCGGTGCAGACCGTGTCTCCGACGGGATGCGCCAGGCGTTCGGGAAAATCGTCGGCACTGCCGCCCGCATCCAGTCTGGTGAGCGACTGTTCACCGCCTACTGCGATGTCGACCAGGCCGCGGCCGTCAAGGAAGCCTACCGCCGCGCGTACAACAAAATCACGCCGCCGTGCCGAATCGTCGTCGAGCGCGGCGAAGAGAAACTCGTCGCGTAACTCTCCTGTTCGGTCGACTCTCGGTTTCTGCGTTGCCAGCCACTGGCACCGGTCGTGGCGGCGACGACCGGCCAGATTTATTCCGCTTGACCCGTAGCCTGTGGTATGCTCCGGCTGGCGGTGGCGACCGACGCAGAAACATACGAGCGGATGCAGTCCCCGCTGGCTGCCCGCGACATCGCCGTCGAGTACGTCCCGACGGCAGAGCGAACCATCCCCCTCGATGCCGACCTCGGCTCCTTCGACGCGGGCTTTGTCTTCCCGCCGCGACTCGCCGAGGGTGGCGTCGCCAGCGAACTCCTCGGGGTTCCGTGGGTCAACGGCCGCGAGGCGATTCTCCGCTCTCGACACAAAGGAGAGGCACTGGCGCGTCTCTCACGAGCGGGACTCCCAACGCCGGAGACGGTTGTCGTCTCTGACCCCGTCGACGAGTCCGAACTCGCGGCGGCGTTCGACCGGTTCGACCCGCCGGTTGTCGTCAAGCCAAACGCCGTCACGCGCGGTATCGGCGTCGCCAAAGCCCACGACCTCGATTCGTTTCTGGGCGTCTGTGACTATCTCGACCTGGTTCACGACTACAAGGCGACCGGTGACTGTTCGTTTCTCGTCCAGGAGTACATCGCAGACGCCCGGGACTACCGGGCAATGTGCATCGACGGCGAGTACGTCGGTGCCGTCAAACGCCGTCTCCCCGACGAGGCGCTCGCTGCTGGCCAGTGGAAACACAACGTCCACCGCGGGGCCGAGGCGACCGGTGTCGACCTCGATGACGACCTCCGTGCGCTCACGGAGCGTGCCGCAGACGCGATGGACATCCCGTTTCTCGGCATCGACCTGCTCGTCACCGACGAGCGTGTCGTGGTCAACGAGACCAACGCACGGCCGACCATCGACACCTCGACGAAATACGAACCTGGATTCTACGACGACCTGGCGGGGCTAATTCGGGAGACTGCCCACCGATGACATTCTCTCGCCGTGTACGGAGTTTCGACGGTGACGTGGACGGCTGAATCGTACAGAATTGTACATCTAACACAAATCCAAACGACTATCTGCTGTGCCATCGCGACAGCCGACACCCTCCGACGTGCAGTTGTCACCGCCGACGGCTTGCCGAGTCTCTGACACCGTACGCATCCAATCCACTCACAGCCGTCTATTCTGAGCGGTCTTGGTCTGGTGGGTCGTGATACTGCTGAACAGTACCACGCGACCGAAATATTATTGTATATTTAGTGCAACACCCACTATAATGATACGGCAATTTCTCACCGGCATCAAGTCGAACCTCATCTACGTCGTCGTCGGTTCCCTCGTGACGGGACTGGTGTTCGGGCAGGCGACGGGTTCCGAGTTTGCACAGATATTGCAGGCGGCAGTCGTCCCGGTGTTGTTTCTCATGATCTATCCGATGATGATAAACATCGACCTGCAGGAGGTCGTGAACGTCCGGAGCCACGCCGGGACAGTGCTGTTGAGTCTCGTGGTGAACTTCGGGATTGCACCGCTTCTTGCGGTCGGTCTCGCAGAACTCTTCTTCAGTGGAAACATCGGGTACGCGATTGGATTGTACTTCATCGCGCTCATTCCCACCTCGGGGATGACTGCGGCGTGGACGGGACTCGCAAACGGTGACCTCGAATCCGCGCTCGTGGCGATGGCCGTGAACCTGCTCGTCGCCGTTGCCATCCTGCCGATGTATCTCTCCGTTCTGATTCCGGCGAGTGTCGGGTTCGACCCGTCCGCGCTGTACAGTCAACTCGCGCAGGTCATCATCGTGCCGATGGTCGCCGGGACGCTCACCCGAGGACTGCTCTTTCGGCGATACGGAGCGCAGGGCTTCAAACAGCTCAAACCTGTCTTCGGCGGGCTGAGTTCCGTTGGAGTCATGCTCATCGTCTTCATCGCGATGGCGATGCGTGCCGAGAGCATCCTCGCTGACCCCGTCGCCTCTGGCGTGACTATCGTCCCAATTGTGGCGTTTTACGCCATTTTCCTCGCAATCGGTGCCGGACTGGCCCGGTCGCTGCTCGACACTGCAAGCGGTGTCGCGCTGGTGTATGCGACGAGTATGCGCAATCTCTCTATTGCCATTGCCGTCGTCGTCGCGGCACCGACGGTTCCCGAGACTGCCGTGTTACCGATTGCGCTGGCGTACGTGCTCCAGCCACCCCTCGGTGCGTTCTATATGCACTATCGCCGCGATGTCGTCGACGAGGGTGTCACTCTCCGAGAGGCAGTAACCTCGAAGAGCTAACTGTTAATCCGGAGAACTCCGCAAGCGACGAACTCGTCGGAAAACCCCTCAGTTCGCAGTTTCTTCGAGTGTCTGCATAATGTCATCGACTGTCTCGGGGTCGTACGTCCAGATACCGGTGTAACCGTCCGCCTGTTCCTGCGCGACCAGTGCGCAGGCCTCTGAATCGTCGCCTCCACCGTCGAAGGCGACGACCCAAAAGCGGTCGACAGTCTCGGACATGGTTCCGTGGTACGTGACGCCGTCGATATCGGGTGGTGTCCAGTCCTCCTCGCCGTAGATGTGGATATCCAGTGCCGTCTCGTCTGCGAGCACGCGGTAGGTCTCGACCTGTGGTTCGAACACCGACATCGACTGGAAGCTCACCCGGAGCGTGCCGTGGCCGACGCGGAACGCACGGTCTTCGAACTCGCGGCTGGCACCCAGTAGCTGCCGGCGTTCGAGCGACCTGAAAACGGTGTTATCGAGCAGGTCGAACAGTGCCTGATAGCCCGGTGATAGTTCCTCGCGCTCCCCCGGTCTGACGATTGGCGGTGCAAGCAGTGTCTCCAGATCAGAAATTCGAATCGAACCGAGAAACTCTCCGCCTTCGTGAATCGTGACAAATGGCGTCGGCTCCGGCGGGAGCGTCCGGTGTTCGACAGTCGCTCCATGGCGGACGAGCCTGTCGATGATATCGTGGTCGCTGTCGTCGCTGTAGACGGTGAATGTCGCTGTCTGTGGCTGATTCGAGGAGATGAGTGTCCCGAGCATCTGACGGCCTCACTTCACTCCCTCACCCTCACAGCTCAACTGGAGAACCGTCCGGGCTTTGTCCTCGTCGACGGTTAGCCTGACATCGCCGTTGTCGTACTCGAGGAGACTGGCCTCTTCGAGTATCGGAAGGTGTCGGTGGTGCAGTGACGTGACCACCGTCTCGTAATCCTCGGTGTCCCCCATCCCGCCGGTTTCGCCGGTCTTCCAGCCGACCAACATCGCGGCGAGTTCGTCACAAGTCGTCTCCTCTTCTTCGAGAAGATACGCGAGTAGTCGACGCCGCTCCAGCGACGCGAGCGCCCGGTAGAACTGGTCGCCCGATAACAGCGACCCCTCCGTTTTTGTCTCTTCCCCCCTCTCTTGTTCCGGATCCCTCTCAGCTCCCATATATTAGACCTAGGTTACACGGGAGATAAACATTCTGATTGACATCTCTTGCGGTGTGTATCCGATACTACGAGGAAACAAAGCCGATAGCTGTGGGGACTATCGCACACCACGGCGTTGCAGAACGTCCCTGCGCTGTGGTGACTGCTAGTCGCAAGCAAACAGGGGTTGCTGGTCTCGACACACTCACGTGAGATATCGCGCACCGGCAAACATCAACACACCAAACACGCCGGCAATGCCGCCGATGTAGGCACGGAAAACGGGGTCAACAGCGCCGACACCCACGAGCACGAACGCGGCGAAGCCGACGAAAAGCAGTCCCACGCCGGCGAGTGCAACGAAGGCGTACATATCACGCTCCGCTGGCTCTGCCGCCGTTGTTGTCGCTTCACCTCTGTGCAGTTCTGTCCCGAGTTGCGTTCGCTTTTCGACCGGTGCAGCGACGAGTCGCGGGCCCCAGAGCCGCCCGACGCCAGATTCAAAGCGCAGTCTGAACAGGACGAACGGGCCGACAACGTACTCCGAGACGCCGGCGATAGTTGCCCTGTCGATGGTGCGTCCCTGGTAGGTGAGCGTGCCCGCGTCGGTGTCGAGTTCGCCCCGGCCGTAGAACGGTGCCACCAGGAGCACCGGCACGACCAGGCAGGCCACGAACAACACGAGTTCGCCGTATGTCGTTAGTCGATAGCAAAGGAGGAGGGCAGCGAGTCCACCGACACTCGCGAGGACGATACCGACTGGCCGGAGGTTCCAGTCCCACAGAAACTCTGGGCGCTCGCTCGTCTCGGGACGCTCGGTCGCGACCAGCGGGACGACAGTACGCCCCACCCTGAGGAGGATGAGTCCAATCCCGCCGACGAGGACGGCGAGGACACTGCTGTCTGTGGACGAGTCCGTTCCAAGAACGAACAGGGCGAGCACCGCGAGTCCGACGTGCCCGCCGAAATACGCGACAGGGAGGTAGCGGACGGCGGCGAGCGGCCGCCAGTCGGTAGGGTCTGTCTCCCACTGGAGAGCGTCGTGGGCCATACTCGCCGCCGAGTCAGATATCGATATCGGTGGATTCGCTGACGCGGTCGAAACTCACTTCGAGCACGCCGTTGTTGTAGGTCGCATCTGCGGAGTGTTCGTCGACGCGTGCCGGCAAGTCGACGCGTTCGCGGTAGTCACGGTCGCCGCTACTGGCGTCGATGTACAGCGTCGTCCCGTCGCATTTGAGGTCGATATCTGACTTGGCGATGCCGGGCACGTCCGCGACCACCCGCACCTCCTCGTCAGTCTCGTGGACGTCGAGGTGGACATCGTGGCCCTGGTCTGGCTCACCTCGCCCGCTGTTGTGCTCGAAGTGGAATTCGGCGTTGCCTCCCATCATCTCGTTCATCATCCGCTCTATCTCCTGAAAGAAATCGTCGAAGGGGTCGTCACGGTCGTCGTCTCTCATATCCACTCGTTGGAGCGACACCGCTGAAAAGCCTTCGCCCGCCTGACCGAACATCGCGGAGTACTAATACCTGGTCGCCGCACTCTGACCCAATGAGTTACAAGACCCTCGACGACCTCGATGACGGCCAGCGCGTCCTCGTGCGTGCTGACCTCAACTCCCCCGTCGAGGAGGGTCGCGTCAAGGACAATCGCCGGTTCGTTCGACACGCGATGACGCTGCGAGAACTGGCCGACAAGGGCCACCGCGTCGCCGTCATCGCTCACCAGGGGCGACCCGGTCGGGACGGGTTCGTCTCGCTGGAACAGCACGCTGATATTCTGGCTGAACACGTCGACCAGCCCGTGCAGTTCGTCGCCGACACCCACGGCCCGGCAGCGATGAAGACCATCGACTCTCTCGATGCTGGTGACATCCTCCTCCTCGAGAACGTCCGGATGTGTGAGGACGAACTGCCGGAGAAAGACCCCGAGGTACACGCCGAAAGCGGCCTCGTCAACCGCCTCGCATCGAAGTTCGACGCCTACATCGGTGACGCCTACTCGGTCGCCCACCGGAAACACGCCTCCATCGTCGGCTTCCCGCTTGCGATGGACGCCTACGCCGGCCGCGTGATGGTCTCCGAATACGAGGCTAACACCTCTATCGCGAACAAGGAGTTCGACGGCGAGGTGACGATGGTCGCCGGTGGAAAGAAAGCGACCGACGTCATCGAGGTGATGACCGCACTCGAAGACAAGGTCGACAACTTCCTGTTGGGGGGAATTGCCGGTGAACTGTTCCTCCGTGCGGTCGGCTACGAAGTCGGCCAGGACATCGGTGACATGGATCTCTATGACGAGCAGTACCACAAGAACCGCGAGAAAATCCAGCACATGATAGAGGCCCACCCGAGTGAACTGGTCTACCCGACCGACCTCGCCTACGAGGACGAGAACGGCGAACGCGCCGAAGACACTGTCGCTGACGTGAAAAACAAAGACCACGACTACCTCGACGTGGGCGCAGACACCACCTCCCGGTACGCCGACATCGCCGCCCACTCCGGTGCGGTGTTCGTCAAGGGTGCACTCGGTGTCTTCGAGGACGAGCGATTCTCCCACGGCACGGCGAACATTCTCGAAGCCATCGCTGCCGGCGACTGTTTCTCCGTCGTCGGTG
>CAZFOF010000066.1:0-9532 GCA_964520265.1 uncultured Halobacteriales archaeon
GGATTCGACAATCTGTCGACCACCGATGCCGACTGCCTGGTCGATGACCGTCGAAGCGAAATCGCCGGGACTCGACTGGCCGTCTGAGACCGACTGCATCTCGATAAAAAAGGCGACGCCGGTCAGGACGTAACCGACGAGAAACGCAATCGCACCGACAGTGGCCGAACGCTTCGGCCGACGAGGGTTCCACCACGGGTTTGCGATATCCGTCTCCCGAGTCCCATCGCTGTGACGACCACCGTGTGAACCGGTCGCGTCGGTGTGACCGGCGCGTTCGTCCTGGGACGACATCTACAGAAAGACGAGAACCCCCCAGGTGTTAGTTCTCCCGTCTGTACACGGTCACGATGACGCGACGACTGTCGTGGAACACCACCAACCATTAGGAATCAGACGGAGAACACACTACACTGAGGTTCCCGCAATGCCCGCCATCCAGACGCACGACCTGACGAAACGCTTCGGCGACGACGTCTACGCCGTCGACGGCCTCGATTTGACAGTCGAGGACGGAGAGGTGTTTGGCTTCCTCGGCCCGAACGGTGCCGGGAAGTCGACCACGATAAATATGCTGCTGGATTTCATCCGCCCGACCAGCGGCCACGCAGAGATGCTCGGACATGACACCCAGGAAGAGACGACGACAATCCGCGAGCGTATCGGCGTCCTTCCCGAGGGCTACGACCTCTACCCTCGGCTCACCGGGCGCACACACATCGAGATGGCCGCCGAACTCAAAAACGCCGACGACGACCCCGATGCCATCGTCGACCGCGTCGGTCTCGACCGGGAGGACGCCCGCCGGAAGGCCGGCGAGTACTCCCAGGGGATGCGACAGCGACTCGCGCTCGGGATGGCTCTCGTCGGCGACCCGGAGTTGCTCCTGTTGGACGAGCCGACGAACGGACTCGACCCCAACGGCGCACGCGAGATGCGCGAAATCGTCCGCGACCACGCCGAGCGCGGCGCGACCGTCTTTTTCTCCAGTCACATCCTCGAACAGGTGCAGGCGGTCTGTGACCGCGTCGGCATCCTGACCGACGGCAAGATGGTCGCCGTCGACACTATCGACGGCCTTCGACGAGAGGTCGGCACTGGCTCGACGATGACGCTCTCTGTCGATTCGCTTCCGAGCGTCGACCTGGCAGCCGTCTCCGGCATCTCGAATGTCGTCCGCCAGGACGGGAGCGTGCGTGTCACCTGTACCGACCCCGCCTCGAAAATCACGGTCATCGACCGCGTGCGTGACGCCGGTGCGACCGTCGATGACATCGAAACGTCGGAGGCATCGCTGGAAGACCTGTTTGCCGCCTACACCGACGGCCGCAACGACGTGAGCGAGCGAACGGAGGCGTCGGCATGAACCGGTCGCTGCTCATCGCCAAACGGGACTTCGAGAACGCCCGCCGGTCGTACCTGCTGTGGGGCGTCATCGGCGTGTTCTCGGTGCTGGTCTTTCTCGTCACTGCGCTGCCGGGGTTGTTGTCGTCGTCACCCATCGGCGGTCGTGCCGCCGTTGTCCTCATCACCTTCCCGGCAGGTGTGCTCGTCCCGATTACGGCCGTCATCGCTTCCTATCTCGCCATCGCCGGCGAGCGTGAGTCGGGGAGTCTGAAGATTCTCATGAGCCTCCCGCCGTCGCGGGGTGAAATCGTCCTCGGGAAGTTCCTCGGCAGGAGCGCCGTCATCGGCGTCGCCATCGCCATTGCCTTCCTCATTGGTGGAGTGGTCGGTCTGTTGGTGTATGGCGAACTGCCAGTCGTGTCGTATCTCCTGACGATGGCGCTAACCGGTATACTCGGTATCGCTTTCGTGGGACTATCTGTCGGCCTCTCGGCGGCGACGAGCACCCGAACCCGCGCGATGGCACCAGCCGTCGGGCTGGTCATCATCCTCGGGCCGCTCTGGCAGGGGATTATCACTGCCATCCAGTTCGTCGCCGACTTCGGCTTCTCGGTGAATTTGGCGAGTGACACCGTACAGTTCCTGCGAGTGCTCTCGCCGGCGAGTGGCTACGGCCGCCTGTTCAACAGTGCCATCCTGCCCGACCTGGTCGCGGGCAGTTCAGTCGGAGGTATCGCCGGAGGCAGTCCGGTCAGTACCGCTGGCGCACCGTTCTATCTCCAGGACTGGTTCGTCTTCGGGCTGATGGTCATCTGGACGGTCGGCCCGCTGCTTCTCGGCTATCTGCGATTCCGCGGTGCCGACATCAGCTAAGCGAGTGCGCGAGTGAAAGGTATTTGACCCCGGCAGACTGCCGGACTTCTATGGACGCGGCGCTTGGGCCACCCGAGAAGATGGCCGACCGGCAAGAGGAGTTGACGCCGATGATGCGCCAGTACTTCGACCTCTGCCGGCAGTACGACGACGCCCTCGTTCTCTTTCAGGTCGGCGACTTCTACGAGGCATTTTGTGAGGCCGCCGAGCAGGTGGCGCGACTCTGTGAGATTACGCTGACCAAACGCGAGGACTCGACCGGGCAGTATCCCATGGCTGGCGTTCCAATCGACAACGCCGAATCCTACATCGAGCGACTGCTCGACGCGGGCTATCGCGTCGCCGTCGCCGACCAGGTGCAAGACCCCTCCGAGACGACCGGTGTCGTCGACCGCGCAGTCACGCGCATCGTCACACCAGGCACGCTCACCGAAGCCGAACTGCTCGACGGCGACGACAACAACTACGTCGCCGCACTCGCCCGTGACGACGAGTTCGCGCTTGCAGTGCTCGACGTCTCCACGGGTGATTTCTACGCCACCAGCGCGGGTGAGCGTTCGACAATTGCAGACGAACTCGGGCGGTTCGACCCCGCGGAGGGCATCGTCGGCCCCGACGCACCGACCGAGTTGCTGGCCGACGCCTGTGTCGTCAGCCCATACGACACGGACGCTTTCGACGCCGACAGTGCCCGCAACAGGCTCACGGACTACTTCGGTTCGCCCGAGTCGCTGCTTGCGAGCGACGCCGAAATCCGTGCCTGTGGCGCGCTCATCGACTACGCGGAGTACGCCCGCGGCGGCGAGGACGGCCGTCTCGATTACCTGAATCACCTGACACGGTACGACCCACGTGAGTTCATGCTGCTCGACAGGGTGGCACTGGAGAGTCTGGAACTGTTCGAGCGACGTGCAGTCCACGGCCGAACGGGACTGACACTCGTCGAGGTTGTCGACGAGACGGCGTCTGCACTCGGGCGACGAGAACTGACAGACTGGCTGCGCCGGCCGCTGGTCGAGCGCGACCGCATCACCGCCAGACACGACGCCGTCGAGGAACTCCGCGGGGCAGTCACGGCCCGCGAGCGACTCCACGAACGGCTCCGTGACGTCTATGACATCGAACGACTCGTCTCACGCATCGCTCGTGGTCGAGCGAACGCGCGTGACCTGCGCTCGCTGCAGGAGACACTCGACGTGGTACCACAACTGCGGCGCGAACTCGCCGATGCAGAGTGCCAGAAACTGCGCTCGCTCAGAGACCGTCTCGACCCCCTGGAAGATGTACGCTCGCTCGTCGGTGACGCAATCCGTGACGACCCCGACCGCGAGATTACCGAAGGCGGCATCATCCGTCCGAGTTACGACGACGAACTGGCGACACTCCGCGAGACCGAACGCGAGGGGAAGGCGTGGATTGACGACCTCGAAGCCAAGGAACGCGAGCGAACAGGCATCGACTCGCTGAAAGTTGGACACAACTCAGTCCACGGCTACTACATCGAGGTGACGAATCCCAACCTGGACAGCGTCCCCGAAGACTACGAGCGCCGACAGACGCTGAAAAACTCCGAGCGGTACTACACACCGGAACTCAAAGACCGGGAAGACGAAATTTTGAGCGCCGAATCCCGCGCCGACGAACTGGAGTACGAACTGTTCTGTGAGGTGCGGGCAACGGTCGGCGAGGAATCCGAACGCGTCCAGGCACTCGCCGACGCAGTCGCCGAACTGGACGTACTGGTCTCGTTTGCGACCGTCGCCGCCGAGTACGGTTACACGCGGCCGGTCGTCGCAGACCCCGACGCCGAGACGACGAACGGCCATGCGAGTGTCGACGGAATCCACATCGAGGACGGCCGTCATCCGGTCGTCGAGCGAACCGAAGCATCGTTCGTTCCAAACGACACACGCCTCGACAGCGAGCAACACTTCGCTGTCCTCACCGGCCCGAACATGAGTGGCAAGTCGACCTATATGCGCCAGGTCGCACTCATCGCCATACTGGCACAGGCTGGGAGTTTCGTGCCGGCAAGCAGTGCCCGTCTTGAACTTCTCGACCGGGTGTTCACGCGTGTCGGTGCCAGCGACGACATCGCCGGCGGCCGGTCGACGTTCATGGTCGAGATGACCGAACTCGCAGATATCCTCGACCACGCCACGGAGCATTCGCTCGTTCTTCTGGACGAGGTTGGTCGTGGGACGAGTACGGCAGACGGACTCGCGATTGCCCGCGCAGTCACCGAACACCTCCACGACGAGGTCGGTGCACTGACGCTGTTTGCGACACACCACCACGAGCTAACGCGTGTGGCCGAGCGGCTGGCAGGGGTGTGTAACCTCCACTTTCGGACGCACCACGACGACGGCGTCGTCTTCGAACACGCAATCGAACCGGGTGCCGCATCGGCTTCCTACGGCGTCGAGGTGGCAGCAACAGCCGGCGTCCCCGACAGCGTCGTCGACCGAGCACGGGAGTTGCTGGCCGACGGCGACGGTCACCGCGAGCAGGAGACGACCGCGTCGGCGACCGGGGAAGACGAACTGCCCGCTGCGGCCAGAGACCGCCTCGAAGACGCAGATGTCGCGACGATGACGCCACTGGAAGCGTTGAACACGCTGGCAGAGGTCAAGCGCGAGATAGAGGAGTGACTGTCGCGGGATTTTTCCTCCCGCGGTGAGAGGGCCGCCCAATGGCAGACCGTCGGCGATACACCGGGACGAAAACACTCCAGACCGGCTGGACGGGAGTCGTGGTACTCGTCGCCAGCGTTCTCGCGGTCGCGGGAAGCAACTCGCCGCTGGTCGTCGTGGCGGGAGCCGGCGGAATCTGGGTGGTTGGACTGGTCGTCTTGGGCGTTCGCGACCGACGTCACTGGCGACAACTGAAGGCTGCCTCGTCGTTCGATTCGGGACTGCAGGCCGACACCAGCGACCTCCAGAAAATCATCTTCGGGCAATCGGTCAGCGTGAGTACCGACGTACCAGGACTGCTCTCACAGGCACACCTCATCGTCCGGGCCAACGTCGAGGGAGTCGATGCCTCGTTTACCATCCGCATCGAAGACGCCGACTCGGCCGACGAGGAGGGGATGACGACCGGCGACGAGCGACTCGACGAACGCTTCGTGATTCGCGGGAAGGAGGGAAACGTCGCCGCTGTGTTGTCTGACGAGGTTCGCGACAGACTGGTCGACCTGGAGACGCCGGGCGTGTTCACGATTACCGCCGCAGAAGTCACCTACGAGATACCGTTCACCAATCTCAGTGCTGACGAACTCGACGGTGCTGGCGAGGCTGCCGCAGCCATAGCAGGACAGTTGGAGGCAGTCGGGCGTGACCGAGCTCCGGCCAGTGAAAACACCTAATCAGGAGTTCGTCGCAGACTCCTCGGCAGTCGGTTCGACGGAGACGAACTCCAGGCCACGCTCGGCGAGAAGGTTCCGCGCGCGGTCTGTCACCGACGGCGCAACGAGAACGCCACGAACCGTCGTGCCAGCGTGGAGGTCACGTTCCAGCGCGTCGACGTAGCGCGTGAGTTGGCCGACGGCATCCGGGCCGACCCGGCGGCGTTTCAGTTCCACGACAACCGCGTTGCCGTCGGCGTCTTCGCCGTAGATGTCGACCGCTCCCGCAGAGGTGTCGCGCTCGGTCGCGCGTGGCTCGAATCCCGCTTCGAGGAGTTCTGGATTCGTAAGGATGCGCTCGCGGAGGTCTTCTTCCGTCCCGGTCAGCGAGAGGTCACTCGGGTCGGTGGCGTCGTAGAGCGCGACGTGGTCGAGACGCTCGAAACGGACGAGGAGCAACTCAGACGGAGTCTCGCGCTCGCTCCGGAGGACGAGGCTGTCCTCGTCGATGCTCACGGAGTGAGTACAGCCGGGTGGTTGCCAGTTGACGGGCTTTTGTCCCTCGTCGGTGTGGACGAGCGCAGTCCCGTCGGGCTTGAGAACGACCAGACGGTCACCGGGGCCGAGCGTACTCGCGGCACGACCCTCGTAGTCGACGGTGCAGTCGCCAAACAGTGTCACGATGGCGTCGCGTTCGAGTCCGTCGCTGACGAGCGAACGGGCCTGCTCGCGGTCGGGGTCGGCCGCCGTCCGGTGGTCGGCTGTCACGGTCTCCGGTAGTCGACGGCGACACAAAAGCGCCACTGTCCGCGTCTGGGGCTAACTGGTGGCACGGCTGTACCCGACGCGGTGTGCCACGCGACCGCTGCCCGCGCCGGGGTGGCTGTCAGGTCACAGTGGGTCTGGTCGCGTCATCGCTTTTCAACCCTCGGTGGCTGACCGAACCACGGTGAGAGATGTCTCTCGCGGTCGTCGAGACGCTCGAACCACGCGAGGATGACGGCGGGAGCCGCCGTTATCGGAATTGCTCCCGCCGCAACTGCATCAGCCAGGTCGCCTTTGAGCGCCCGAAACCGTCGGCGGAGCGTTCGAGCGTCGGACAGTGAGCGAACCGCGACCAGCGCACCGACGTTTCGGTGTGCCGACTCCGCTGGCAGTGGCAGCCCAAACCAGCACACGAGAAACGCCGTCGTCTCTTCACAGACCCGATAGCAAACGCTCGTCGCGAGATAGTCGAGTCGTCCCAGCAGCGTCCGAAAGCACACGTCTGTTCGCCAGCGTCGCCAGTCAGCGCCGGGGAGTGCATCTGGCGTCAACCCTGCGAAGACAGCCGCCAGCGCACGGTCGGTGCCACCCCACCGCGAGCGGAGGAGGTCGTAGCCACCGTCCGGCCGACGCCGGGCAACCACGCCTCGTTCAGCCATCCAACTCACAGACCGACTGCGGTCTCTGGAACATCGAACGTGGCTGGCCCCGTCGTCGCATAAAAATCTGGGCAGGCCTCGGAGAAGTGACAAAAATTGTAAGTAAAAGGCGACGCTACACAAAGATATGAGCGAACACTGGGTGTACGCAGCAATCGGGCTCTTGCTCGTACTCCACGTGGTCGTGCTGGTTCGGGCCTACAGAAAGGCCGGGGAGGGGAGTCGGCAGAGAGAGGAGTATCGGACGCCACACGGCATCGAGTGTCCAAACTGCGGGAGTGCCAACGGCGAGGAGTATCGATACTGCCGGAGGTGTGTCACAGAGCTTCCCGGACAGTTGTCGCTGCTCGACCAGCAGACACAGCCACAGGAACGTCGGACAATGTGAGCACCGCAAGAGTCGAAAACGACCCGCAGGCTTAAGAGGATTCGAGGCCCTGTCCCGGGCATATGGATTACAGGCTGGCCATCGAGAACGCTCCGGAGACGATTTCTGGCGGCACGGGCGTCCTCCTCGTCCATCCAAGTACAGTCGAGACAGACCGTATCGACACGGATTTCCTGAAAACCGACACCGACCACCTGCTGGTTATCTCGACGCGCACGACGGCCCGCGAAGTCAAACAGAAACTCGAACACTACGAGGTCGACGAGACGAAAGCGACAATTCTCGATACGCTTTCGGTCGAACGGGGCTACACGCGCCGGAAAAGCGAAGGCGTGCGCTACGTTGCCTCCCCCGATGACCTCGACGGCATCGTCGAACAGACCCGCCGGTTCCTCGACGAACACAACGGACGATGCCGTATCAGCCTCGATTCGATTACCGAGATGATCTACTACGCCGACGAAGAGGGTGCCCGCGAGGCAGTCGCTGCCATCCAGGAACTCCTCGTGGAGTACGACGCAGTCGGTCTCTTTCACCTCGCCGACGAGGTGCACGACGAGGCAGTCGTCGACGAGTTCCGCGCCCTCTTCGAAGGGACGCTGGAACTCGGGCCCGACGGCTCACTAAGTGCGAACTTCTAGACCGACGGAACCTCTCACGCATAGTTCGAGTTCGGGTTGAGTTCGTCAGAAGAGTGATTCCGAGCGGTGCTGTCTCGCCGTCAGTAAATATCGATGACGTATCGAGTGGGCGATTCGACCCGGGAGTGCGCCTGGACACGAACGTCTCGGTGTATTAGGACACACAAAACCGTTGTCAGTTTTCGATGGTCGACGGCGTCGTCGAGTGGTCTCAGAAGTCCTCGACGTGTGGGCGCACGTCGAGTTCCAGTGTCCACGACGAGCGGTCTTGCTCGACGAGATGCCAGTACGAATCTGCGATTGCGTCGGGGTCGAGCCGTTCCGTCGTCTCCGTGTCTGCGTCCGATGTCGCAATCTGCCCGTCGATGACGACGTGAGCGACGTGAATCCCCTCGGGGCCAAGTTCCCTGGCGAGCGATTCGGCCATCCCGCGTGTGGCGAATTTCGCTGCACTGAACCCGAGCGCACCGTCTCGGCCACGGACAGCCGACGTGGCACCGGTGAACAGAATCGTCCCGCCACCCGTCTCGCGCATATCTGGAACTGCCTGCTGGGTGCAGTAGAGGCCCCCGACCGGCCCGACAGCCAGACTCCGTTCGAAGTCAGCGGGGTCGATATCGACGCCGTCCCAGGTCGCACCGCTCGCGTGGTTGACCAGAATGTCGACGGAACCAAACTCCTCGCGGACGACATCGAAGGCCCCCTCGACCTGTTTTCGGTCGGTGATGTCGGTCTCGACGGCGACGGCGTCACCGGGCGTCTCGGTGCGGATGGTTTCTTCGAGACGCTGGAGATACTCCATCGACCGTGCGAGCAGACCAACACGACAGCCCTCCGTGGCAAAGCGATGAGCGAGCGACGCACCGAGTCCCGAACCGACCCCAGCGATGACTGCAATCTGTGCCATATCGTAGCAAGGGCGTGGTGTCACAAAAGTATGTCAGACGATACCACCAAAAATTAAGACGACCCGTTCCTTCCCTCAGTTTGTATGCCGGAATGCCAGAACTGCGGTGCGTTCGTTACTGCTGACTACGCACGGGTGTTCACGCCGAGTGAAACCGAGAAACCGCGCGTCTGTCCGCAGTGTGAAGACAAAATTCGGGACGGTGCAGACGTTCGGCAGGCACGCTCGACTCGGCGTGGATAGGGGGGAATCTCGCCGTCGCTGGTTCCCCGTATCGAACCAACCTACTTCTGGTCGTGCTGTTCGCTCGTGAGTATCGACTCTGCCTCCTCGAAGACGGCCGCGGCGCGTTGCTCGTCGCGGGCCTGGGCAGTCACACGAATCAGCGGTTGTGTCCCACTGGCCCGGAGCAAAAACCACGCATCGCCCAGGTCGATACGGACGCCGTCGAGTGTCGAGACGGACTCGTACGCCGCGTGGACGCGGTCGGCGATAGAATCCATGACCGACTGTTTGTCGGCGACTTCGACGCTCGTCCGGCGGATGGGATAGGTGTCGACATCGGCTGCGCGGTCGGCGAGTGGGCGTTCGGCCGCCAGTGCCGCG
>CAZFOF010000067.1:0-9498 GCA_964520265.1 uncultured Halobacteriales archaeon
GTCCTCTCGGACACCTGCTCTCAAGGCAGGCGCAATGGGCCGCTCTGCCACCCCGCCGCATCCCGTCCTTTCACCGGGGTTGCCTAAGAACTGTCGGAAGCGCGCGAGACTGTCAGCCCATCCTCGGTTCCTTCGGCGGTGAGTTCCAGGTCGGTGACGACCGTCGCCGTCTCGACAGGCACGTTCCGCTCGGCGCGTAGACGCGACCTGATGTGTGTGACCGCTGCTGCCAGGTCGCTGGCTGTCTCGACGACGGGATTCTGAGGCAGGAAGTCGACGCTGAGGTCGACATCGCGGGCACGGTCGGTCAGCGTCTCCACCGCTGGGGCGGTGTATGCGTTCTCGAAGTCGATTGTCTCCTTGAAGCCGGCAAAGTACACCCGGCCCCCAGATGCTGGGCCGAGGACGACGTCGCTGTTGCGTATCTTCATCGCCGCCGAGCCGATTTGCTGGCGGCCGAGGAAGGGCGTGGTCGGCTTGACGGCGACGGCCGACTGCTCGCCTTCGTTCTCGATGAGATGTGTCACCGTGTTTCCGACGCGGCCCGCGAACGTCTCGCCGACCTGCACCTCGAAACGGGCACTATCCGGTGATTCGAGTTCCCCCTCCAGCACCTCACGAAGTGCCTGTTCGGAGTCGACGTCGCCGGGTACATGCTCCGGGTCGCGGTAGTTCACAAGCAAGTCTGCACCGCTTGCCTGTATCGCCCGGCAGACGTCTGTGAGCATCGCACTGTACAGTTCCGCCGTCTCCGAGGCACTCAGTGGTGTTCCAGCGACGACATCGGGAAGCACGAACTCCTCGACCGGTGGGTCTGCCAGGACTGCAACGGTAGCCATACCGCTCATCAGGCCGGCGGCGACTTGGCACTTTACATTCGGTACGTCTGGAACTCCACCCTCACTCGACACCGAGGAACGCGGCGGCGTCGGCGGCGGTTTCGGCCGGGGCTTCTTCCATCGGGATATGTCCGACGCCCGGATACGTCTTCATCGTCGCGTCCGGTATCTCCTTGACGAACCGCTCGCCGAGTTCCACCGGGAGCCAGTCGTCCTCTGCTCCCCACTGGACGAGCGTCGGCCCGGTGGCGTCGCCCTCGTCGCGGTAGTGGATACGTGCACCGCCGATATCGAGAAACGCGGAGGCGTCGTTGGTGTAACGGTTTTCGAGACAGCGCCCCGGGATATCGGGCTGGAAGGGGGCAAATTCGGCGTATTTCTCGCGGACGAGTCTCGTGGTGCTCGCGGTGACACCGAGTGCTGTGCCGAACATCTATTCGTCGTCCAACCGATCGGCGTGTGTATCGGCGTCCTCTGGGTCGTTCACGGGACTCTCCGGGTGATAGTCGGTCTGGTACTCACCAACCCGTCCGTCGAGGCGGTCTGGGTTGATTCGACCTGCCAGCAGCATGAAGTCGAGAATTGTCAGGCGGAGCATCGCCTCGACGACGGGCACTGCCCGGGGCATGAGCACCGGGTCGTGGCGGCCGACGACCTGGATCTCTTTGCGCTCGCCGGTCTCCCAGTCCACCGTCTCCTGTTCTTTCGGGATTGACGTGGGTGCGTGCCAGGTCGCTTCTCCGTAAATCGGTTCGCCGGTGGTGATGCCGCCCTGGAGGCCGCCATGGTCGTTGCCCTGCGGGACGGGGTCGCCTTCCTCGCTGACCGTCTCGGGATGGTTCTTGCCGTCGTCGAACTCCCAGTCCTCGTTGCGCTCTTTGCCCCGCATCGTACGGGTGTCACGGCCCTTGCCGAACTGGAAGGCAGACGTCGCAGGAATCGAGAAGATGGCCTGTCCCAGTCGCGCCGGGAACGAATCGAACCGCGGTGCACCCAGCCCTCGCGGGACGCCGCGACACTCGAAGTAGACCGACCCGCCGATGGAGTCGCCCGCCTGCTGGTACTCGTCGATGGCCTCGCGCATCTCGGCCGCCGTTTCGGGATGTGCACACCGAACCTCGTTTTCCTCCGTGTTCTCGAGCATCTCCTCGAAGGTCACCGGTGGGGCTTCAATGTCGCCGACCTGGTTCACGTGGGCTTTGACCTGGATATCGTAGTCGGACTGGTCGAGAACCTGTTTTGCAATCGCGCCGGCGGCGACCCAGTTCACTGTTTCGCGAGCCGAGGAGCGACCGCCGCCGCCCCAGTTCCGCGTGCCGAACTTCGCGGAGTAGGTGAAGTCACCGTGTGACGGACGCGGTGCCGTCACGAACGGTTCGTATTTGCCCGAGCGAGCGTCCTTGTTCTGGATAACCATCCCAATTGGCGTTCCGGTCGTGTAGCCGTCCTGTACTCCCGAGTTTATCGTGACCTCGTCGGGTTCGCCACGGGAGGTGGTAATCATTGACTGGCCGGGCTTGCGCCGGTCGAGTTCTGCCTGAATATCCTCCGTCGATATCTCGACACCGGCTGGCACCCCGGAGACGGTACTGCCCATTGCCTCGCCGTGGGACTCACCGTACGTCGTCACCTGGAAGAGCCTGCCAAAGCGGTTGCCGTTCATTGCCCGACTCTGTGGGACGAGTGCATTTAGATGTTCAGTATGTCGGATGTAGACTTTCCCGGTGGCTCCGTCGTGCCGAGAGAACCCCATGTCCGCGCTCGCAGCTTCTAATAAATATCGTCTTACTATTATAAGTATAAAATGTATCTAGTGTTTTTATACTATGTGGCTATTTTGGCTTCCACCCAGTCGTTCTATCACTCCCTGTCGGAACAGTGTATTCTCTACGACCGAGAAAAATGATGAGTATATCCCATTATTATCGAAATTAACAACAAAATATAGCAGAAAAATACTTCTAGCCCACAAGTATATTATTTTATAGACTGCGGAACGTGGGCCAGTTCTGTCCCCACTGAGCTATGCAACCACTCCTATACTGGGAAATTTTATAGTAATAATTTTGATTAGAGTGAAGTACTATAGTATAAATTATCTAAACCACGAAGTAGTCAGGTCAGTTTCACGACGACATGGCACGATAAAATTACAGACATATATTTGTAATGGGACTCGGTACATCCCTCCATTTTTGCTCTGTGGAAATACTGGCTGTTTGCGAGACGGGAACGGCAAAGTTTGCGGCAACAGCACGAAATATACATAATGTGAATCTGAACGACCGGTGTCGAGAGAACTGAGGAAGATGTTGCGATGCGAATATACACCTTAGGAGCCGTCTGCCGGGAGCATTCCGATGCAACAGCCGTCAAAACCTCGCTTTGTCCCCGACTTTGCCCACTCTCATCCCACAATCTACGACGATATCCGGACGGCTGAGTGGACTGCACTGCGATTGTCGTTCACTATGTGTGAACAAAATCGGTCTGAGTCGAGCTTGACAGGGATGGCAATTCACGAATGGCGATAGATATAAGCGGATTGTTACCAAACCCAGGGACATGATTCCGAACTCGTCCACCCGGCAGGTGCAGTCCGTCCGGACAGCCTTCCGGATTATCGGACTCCTGCAGGATATGGACGGTGTGACGATGAACGAACTCGCCTCACAGTTAGACCTCGCAAAGAGCACCGTCCACAACTACCTGGGGACGTTGCAGTCACTCGGATACGCCGTCGAACGCGACGGGACGTACCGAATTGGGCTTCGGTTTCTCACGCACGGGATGGCGGCAAAAAGCGGACTCGGACTCCGTGATGCCGTCGAGCACATCCTGCCGCAGGTCGCTCGAGAACTCTCGCATTCGATGTGGTGGGTCGTCGAGGAACTGGGACGGGGCATTTTCGTCGAGAAGGCAAATCCCGAGAACAGTCAGTCGACGTACGGACGCGTCGGCAAACGCTCGTATCTCCACACGCACGCACCCGGAAAGGCCATGCTCGCGGCACACTCCGAGGAGTACGTCTCTGCAATCATCGACTACCACGGTCTCCCTGTCTACACGAAGGAGACGATTACAGACCCCGAACGACTCCGCGCGGAACTGGACGAGATTCGCGAGCAGGGCTACGCCGTAAGCGACGGCGAGGCGGCGCTCGGTATCCGGTCGATCGGCGTGGCCTTCGAGGGCCCGTATGGCTACACGCATGGTTTCGGTGTCTTCGGCTACTCCCACGATTTCAGTGCCAGCGCCGATCAGGACATTCCTGGCGTACTCAAAGATGCCGCCGCCGAAATCGAGCAGTCCGTCCTGGAGGGACCAGCATGACGACCGACGACACCGTCCCGCCGCAGTCGCTGCGGACGGTCAAAGACGCCGTCGAGACCAAAGCCCGCGAACACGGTGAAAAGACGTTCATCCAGTACGACGGCGACGAACTCACGTATGCCGGTCTCGACCGGCGGTCGAACGCCATCGCCAACGCACTGTCCTCGCGTGGCATCGAACCCGGCGACACGGTCTGTCTGTTTCTGTACAACTCACTGCCCTACGTCACGACCTACCTCGCGCTGGCGAAACTCGGTGCCGTCGCTGCACCAATCGACACGCGATTCACCGGCGAGACGCTCTCGCTGGTACTCTCCGAGACCGACGCGTCGACGATTCTCATCGATTCACGAACGCGACACGAGTACGAGAGCGTCCGCGAGGAAGTGCCAAACATCACCAGCGAGTATTTCGTCGGCCATCAGCCCCCAGACCGGAGTTACCGTGCGTTCGAGACGCTGCTCTCCGCCGAGGAGGCTGCTCCGCCGGATGTCACCGTCTCGGAGACGGACTCGCTATCGGTCACGTTCATCCAGCGCTACGCGACCGAACAGCCAAAGGGCGTCCTCCTGCCGCAGTACTCCTACATCAACACTGGCTGGGAGGTTTCGGACAATCTCTTCGAATTTGACGCCGACGACCAACTGTTCACCACGCTCCCGCTGTACAGCATCTTCACCTTCCAGCTCGGCGTCATGGGCGCACTGCTGGGAGACGCCCGCATCGCACTCTCTGGCCCGTTCGACCCCGACCGCTTCTGGCAACAGGTCGACCGCCACGAGGCGACGATTATCCTCTATCTCGGTCGGATGCTCTCGGTGCTGTACAATCAGCGAACCGAACACCGCCACGAGAACAATCCCGTCGACCTCGCTATCGGACACGGCTTTGGCTTTGGCACCGACGAGACGCTCATCGAGAACTTCGAAGACCGCTTCGACATCACTGTCCTCGAAGGCTACGGCGTCACGCAGACGGCGACGATTGCGACTTACAACACCCCCGACGACCGCCGCATCGGCAGCTCTGGACGCCCAGTCTCGTATGCGAACGTCCAGATTGTCGACGACAACGACTGGCCGGTGCCGACGGGCGAATCCGGTGAAATCGTCGTCCGACCCACGCGCCCGAACACGATGCTCCAGGGCTACCGCGACGACCCCGAGGAGACCGTCGAACTCTGTCGGAATCAGTGGATTCACAGCGGCGACATCGGCTATCTGGACGAGGACGGCTACCTCCATTTCGTCGCCAACCGCGACAACTCTATCTACCGTGGTCGCATCGCCGGTCGTATCTCTTCGCTCGAAATCGAGAGCGTCATCAACTCTCAGCCGTCGGTGCGCGAGTCGGCAGTCGTCGGCGTCGAGAACGAAAGCGGGAGTGAAGCCATCAAAGCCGTCGTCGTCCCACAGGAGGACGCCGATTTGAACCCAGTCGACATCTGTCGGCACTGCGAACAGCAACTCCCCTATCTGAAGGTGCCACGCTACATCGACATCCGCTCGGAACTGCCGCGCAATCCCTCTGGAAAGATTCGCAAAGGCGAACTCCGATCGACGGCGAGACAGGACACCTGGGACAGAGAGAGCGGCTACGAACTCAGTCGCTGACCGTCCTCCGGTACACTTAGGAACTGGGCGGCCGCAAGCATCGACATGGCACTCACCCTCGATTCGGTCGACAGTATCGGTGTCGTCGGTGCGGGAACGATGGGCAGCGGTATCGCACAGGTCTCAGCGATGGCCGGCTACGATGTCGTCATGCGCGACGTAGAGCAGGATTTTGTCGATTCCGGGTTCGAGACTATCGAAAACAGTCTCGACCGGATGGTCGACAACGGGACACTCGACGCTAGCGAGGCCGAGACCGCCCGCGAGCGCATCACCGGCACCACGGCGCTGGACATCCTCGCAGACTGTGACCTCGTCGTCGAGGCAGTCGTCGAAGACATGGACGTGAAAGCAGACGTCTTCGCCGACCTCGACCGGGCCACCGACGACGATGCGATACTGGCAACCAACACGTCGACGCTGTCGATTACGTCTATCGCCGCTGCGACAGAGCGTCCCGAGCAGGTCATCGGCATCCACTTCATGAATCCAGTGCCGGTGATGAAAGGTGTCGAAATCGTCGTCGGCGAGAAGACCGACCCGGCTGTCGTCGACCTCGCACACGAGTTCTCTGAGTCGCTCGACAAGGAGACCTGGGAAGCAGACGACAAGCCCGGCTTCGTCAGCAACCGCATTCTGATGCCCTGGATAAACGAGGGTATCCGTGCCCTCGACGAGGGCGTCGCCACGAAAGAGGACATCGACCGTGGGATGGAACTGGGGACGAACGTCCCCATGGGACCGCTGACGCTCGCCGACCACATCGGTCTGGACGTCTGTCTGCACGCGACGGAGACACTCCACGAGGAACTGGGCGACCGCTACAAGCCGGCGTACCTGCTGAAACGCAAAGTCGAAGCGGGTGACCTCGGCAAAAAGACCGGACAGGGCTTCTACAGCTACGAGTAGGACAGTCAGTCCTTGAGGTGTCGTGCGATGACCTTCTTTTGAATCTCCGAGGTACCCTCGTAGATGGTCGTAATCTTGGCGTCGCGGTAGTACCGCTCGACGTCGAAGTCTTTGGTGTAGCCGTAGCCCCCGAAGACCTGAACGGCTTCGTTGGCCACGTCGACGGCTGTCTCACTGGCGAAATATTTCGCCATGCTCGCGGCCATCGCGTCGATATCGTCCTCGTTTTTGCGGGCGGCGTCGCGTGTGAGCAGGCGTGCAGCCTGAACGGTGGTCTGCATATCCGCGAGTTTGTGGCCGATTGCCTGGTGTTCGATGATTGGCTCGCCAAACTGTTCGCGTTCGTTGGCGTACGCGACGGCATCGTCGAGAGCAGCCTTTGCGACGCCGACGGCCTGGCTGGCGATAGCGATTCGCCCGGTCGTCAGCGTCGAGAAGGCGGCTTTGAGTCCCTGGCCGACCTCCGTGAGCTGGTTCTCCGCGGGAATGCGAGCATCGTCGAAAATCAGTGTCGTGGTATCGCTTGCGCGCAAGCCGAGTTTGTCTTCTTTTTTGCCGACTTCGACGCCGTCGGTGTCAAGCGGGACGAGAAACTGCGTGACTGTTCCCGGGTCGTCGCGGTCGGTCTTGGCGAAGAGAATCGCGACACCTGCTCGCTTGCCGTTGGTAATCCACTGTTTCTTGCCGTTGATGACGTACTCGTCGCCGTCTTTGCGTGCCTCGGTGGACATCTCGGCGGGGTTCGACCCTGCCTCTGCCTCCGAGAGTGCAAAGGCACCCACCGGTCGCCCGGACGCCATGTCCGGGAGCCACTCCTCTTTGTGCGTCTCTGATCCGAAGTTGCTGATACACGCCGTCGCGAGATGTTGCACCGACAGCGCCGTCGCGACCGCCAGATGACCGTAGGCCAGTTCCTCGTTGATGATGCTGTAAGTGACTTTGTCCACCTCGAACCCGCCGTACTCCTCGGGCACCGTCAGGCCCGTCAAATCCAGTTCGGCGAGCCCGTCCCACACATCCTCGGGAAACTCCTGATTTTCGTCGGCTTCGTCGACGTTCGGCGCGACTTCGGCTTCGACGAAGTCCCGAACGCTGTTTCGCATCATCCGCTGCTCGCTTGTCAGTTCCATTGACAGCCCCTAACGAGGCCAGACTACTAAAACGACCGGTCACCGGGTCGCTACCGGCCGGTGAACTCCGGGTCGTCGTCGCTGAAAAACGCCGCAAAGCCGGTCTCGTAGTCGTCGGTCTGTGTCGCGGCGGCGATGGTGTCGGCCTCTGCAGAGAGCTGTGCTTCGAGACTTCTGTCGTAGCTCTCTGTCAACAGACGCATCGTGCTCCCGAGAGCCGCCGTCGGGCCGTCTGCCAGTGAGTCGGTCAGTTCGTCGAGTCGGTCGTCGAAGGCATCGGCGTCGACGATTTCGTTCGCCAGTCCGAGTTCGCGTGCACGCTCGGGCGTCACCGGTTCGTCTAGCAAGACGAGTTCTTTGGCAGCCCGCAAGCCGATGAGTCGCGGGAGAAAAAACGTCGACCCGCCGTCACCCGTGAGACCGATGCGCTGGTAGGCAAAATCAAGTCGTGCCTTGTCACTGAGCAGGAGATAGTCCGGTGCGAGTGCGAGTGCAAATCCGGCTCCGGCGGCGACACCGTCGATAGCGCCGACGACCGGCGTCTCTGCGGTGTGGAACTGGACGATGGCATCGTGTAATCTGCCGGCGACCTGCCGGATTGTCGGCGCATCGGAGGCGTCACCATCCAACGTGTTCAGGTCGGCACCGGTACAGAAGAACTGGCTGGTGTGTGTAAGCACGATACAGCGGACGTCCGGGTTTTCTCCCAGTGTCGTCGCGGCCGTCACGAGTTCGTCTGCGACCGAGAGGTCGAGTGCGTTGCGTGTATCGGGGTCGTCGAAGGCGACTGTTGCGACACCGTCGGACACCGTTACCGCGAGACTGTCGTATTCGGGCATGGTACGCTTTCAATCGACCGCCCGCCTGTTAAGTGTACCCACAGAGTGACCAGTATACTTTAGCCCCTGGCACGCCTCCGTGTAGCTATGTTCGACGACGAAAGCCTGGACGAAATCCGCGACGCCCGCACGGAGTGGGAGGGAGAAACTCTCGAACCATTCCTCGAACGTGGCGAACGCAAAGACCGCTTTGCGACTATCTCCAACCACGAGGTCGACCGCCTGTACACACCTGAGGATATCGAAGACCTCGATTTTGACGACGACCTTGGCTTCCCTGGCGAAGAGCCGTTCACCCGCGGCCCTACCCGACGATGTACCGCGGTCGAACCTGGACGATGCGCCAGTTTGCCGGCTTCGGCACTGCCGAGGAGACCAACGAGCGTTTTCACTATCTCATCGACGAGGGACAGACGGGCCTATCGACGGCCTTCGATATGCCCAGTCTGATGGGCATCGACTCGGACAACCCGATGAGTGACGGCGAAATCGGGAAAGAGGGTGTCGCCGTCGACACACTCCGGGATATGGAGATTCTCTTCGACGGCATCGACATCGGTGAGGTCTCGACTTCCTTCACCATCAACCCCTCCGCAGCCGTCATCTACGCGATGTACGTGGCACTCGCCGACCAGCAGGGTGTTCCCCGCGACGAGGTACGGGGCACCCTCCAGAACGATATGCTCAAAGAGTTCATCGCACAGCGCGAGTGGGTGCTCCCGCCGGAAGCCTCCCTGGAAGTCGTCACCGACACCATCGAGTTCGCCATCGACGAGACGCCGAAGTTCCACCCCATCTCCATCTCGGGCTATCTCATCCGCGAAGCGGGGGCGAC
>CAZFOF010000068.1:0-5155 GCA_964520265.1 uncultured Halobacteriales archaeon
CAGAGTGACCGACTACCTGCGTTCTCGGGCGTTGTCGACCTGCATACGGTAGGTCTCACCCAGTGTGAGGTCAGTCGCGTTGACCGAGGAGACCTCCTCGTGTGTCCGAACCTCGCCGTCGGCGATGACGGTAATCGTGTCCAGCAGCGACTCGAGCCAGTCGATGCGGTGTGTCGAAACGACGATGATGCGTTCGTCTGTCGCGTACTCCGCAAGAAACGTCCGGAGTTGTGAGCGGTTGCCGGCGTCGACGTCGGCAAACGGTTCGTCGAGAATGACAAGCGAAGGACGGTCGACGAATGCCAGCGCCAGATCGAGACGCTTGGCGAACCCAGACGACAACTCACTCGCCAGCCGGTGTGACACACGCGCTAACCCACACTGCTCGACGAGCGTTGCCACCCACGACGACGGCGCTCCGGTCAACTCTGCGAAGAGGTCGAGGTTCTCCTCGACGGTCAATCCGGGATAGAGCCGTGGCTCCTGGAAGCCGTACCCGACCGTCGCATCCGGCAGGGAGACAGTGCCGGCGTCGGCTTCGGTCAGTCCAAGCAGAATGCGAAAGAGGGTGGTCTTGCCTGCCCCGTTGGGTCCGAGAATCGCGTGGACACGACCGGGTTCTAACTCGACAGAGATATCGGACAGCGCAGTCGTGTTGCCGTAGGTCTTCCTGACGCCGTCGAGTTCGATTGTGTGTGTCATTGGTTTTGCTTGTAGTAGACGACTGTGAGTTTCAACACGACCACTGTGGCGATGGTGAATCCGACGAGCAGTCCCAGCCAGTCTGAAAACAGCTCCAGTCCGGTCTCTTTCAACAGGCTGCTTCGGGTGAGAATCCCCGAGTAGTGCAGCGGGTTGTGCCGGGCGATAGACTTACTGAGCGGCGAGAAAAACCCGGCCGGATACGCCAGATTCGAAGTCGGAATCAGCATGAAAAAGAGGCCGACGTTGAGCACCCGTCCGAGCGTGCTGAACCCAGTCACGAGCATAATCGCGGTACTGATTGCTGCGAGATAGAGAAACGTCAGCAGGTAGACACCGGCCGCCGACAGCGACAGTGTGTTCAACTGGTATCCGAGGAGCGCTCCGACCGCATAGACGACCAGGATACTCACGACGACCAGCACCATGAAATACAGGAGTTTGGCGGCGAGCACTGCATCGAGTGAACTCTTCATACGCAGACGGTCGAAGACCGGTTCCTCGGTGGCGAGTGTCGTCGGCACGTAGACGAAGGCGACGAGCATGACCAGCAACATCAGAAACGTGGGTAGCAGATACTCCGAGAGGGGCGTCTCGGAACCCATCACGTGTTGTTCGGCGTCGACCTGTGAGGGAAGTGCGTCGTCCAGCGCGGGGCCAAGCAGTGTGACTATCGCACGCGAGGGTGCCCGGAAGATTGTGATGTTTCCGTCGACGTAGACATCGACTGTCACCGTCTCGTTTGGAGTCGTCAGCCCGGGTGGAACCTCGACGACGGCATACACCTCCTCTCGCGACAGTCTCGTGAAGGCGTCCTCGCCAGACCGAACGATTTCCGGGTCGGACGCAAACGAGAGTGCGCCCCGGACGAGTGTCAGGTCGTCGTCGGTGACGTTCTCGTCGCCGGGCACCACAGCGATCGGGGAGTGTTCCGGCAGCGTGTGCTCGAAAAAGAGCGTCCCAGTCGTCATGACGGCCGGAACGAGGACGAACAACACCACGAGCAGCGCCAGCCGATGTCTGCTCCAGGTGAGTTCTTTTTTCAGAAACGTTCGAATCGGAGACATCGGGAGTTAGAGATTCATCGGACGTGTGTTCGGAGACAATAAAGTGCTGTCGCTCATACGGATTGCTGTCCCTGTGTTCCGGGACGACCGCACGCCTTCGTGCGGTCAGTTCGGTACTGACTGACAGCAGTCCGTATCAGTTGGTTTCACAGGCCATAGAGTCGCCGGAAGAGAACTTCGATGACCGCCGCTGCCTTGTCGACCGGTCCGGAGGCTTCCGCGACGACGGTCGACCCGTCCGTACTGACCGATGTCCGGTCGAGTGCATCGCGCAGGTCGGGATCTTCGACTGCGCTTTCGAGTGCGATGAGCGCGGCGTTGAGTCCCTCGCTGACGGATTCCGCGTCGTCTGACCCGCCGGTCGGCATCTCGACGACGACGCCGGCCGTATCGTCCTCGTGGTACGTCGCGCCGGCGACGTGTGTGATACTCGAAAACCGCTGGAGGTCTATCGACGACCCGCCGACCACCGTCGAGGACTGCTCGAAGGCGTCCTCGGGAACTGTCGCCGCAGATTTGAACGGGGCCGAACGCACCTCCGTGTACGTGGTCTCGAGATCGCCGCCGAGACTCTCCATGTCGCCGCTGACGGTGTCGATAGTGTCCTTGACGACGGTGTCGGTACCGAGGATATACTCATTGGGTGCTGGAACACCGAGCCAGGTGGTGTCGTGGTCGACGTCGACGTCGGGGTAATAGACCGACTGGCCGTTGTAGGTCTCCTCGACGAACTCAACCCCGTCAGTGAGCGAACTGACGAGTTCGTCCTCGCCCCAGTCGGCGTCGAACCAGAACCCAGTGTACTCCTCATGAGCGGGGGTTTGCTCGGGATATTTCACGAATCCGACTGCCGTGTTCGCCTTCGTCAGTTCGAGTCCAACCTCACTTTCGAACTGGGAGAGCGTCTCTGCTTTCGTCGTCGGCCCCTGATAGAGCGGCAGTTGGCTCATCACATCCAGAATTCTGTTGTAAAACTGCGCGGCAGCCGGGTCTGACAGCGTCTCCTGGACATCGCCGCGAGCAACGGCCGAAACCCCATCGGGAACCATCCCGAGTGACTGGCTACTCTCGCTCTCTGTGAGAAGTTCCGAAGCAGAAGAACACCCTGCGAGTGCGGCCGTAACTGTTGCACCGGTAGCGCGAAGAAACGTTCGTCGTGAATGAGACATCGTTTCGGGGAACTGATCGGATTGGTATAAATGTGTGGGTACCGCACACGCGCGCTGTGTGTCGAATCTGGTCGTGTATCACGCCAAGGAGTGTAAAAAGAGTCACAGCCCCGGGAGATTTACACGCAGGAGAGGTGAGGAAGTACGTATGGCTACCAAGGCCCCGGACAGCGACGAGCATGGGTCAGGGTCGGTCGACGTTGCCGATATCGTCGACCAGCTCGATACACTCCACGCCACGGTGGATACGCCCGAGGAGCACAGGGAAGTCCAGCGAACGAAAGCGATGGTTCAACGGTTGTCACAGGGTGTATTCGGCGAGAACATCAACAAATACACGACCCGAGACATCGCCGAGGCGTTCGTCGGCAGCATCGTCTTTTTGATTCCACTGCTCGTCGAGGATGGCGTCTTCGAGATTGCCGAGCATTTCTTGACAGTCACGGTGGCGGGATGGCCCATCTTCCTCGTGTGTAACGTCGCGTTCGTGGTGGTGCTCACCGGGGCGTTGATTTACTGGTCAGATATTCAACGTGTGGATGTCGCGACATACGTTTTCGGAGTGCCCGTTCCGCGTCGCTTGCTCATGACGTTGGTCATCGCACTGTTGACGGCAGCGGTGATGATGACTCTCTGGGGGCGTGTCGAAGGCTGGACGGAGCCGTCGCTCGCTCTCAGTCGAATCATCGTCGTCTGGACGGCCGCCGCCCTCGGAGCCGCACTGGGAGACCTGCTCCCGGGCGAGAGTACTGGCACCGACATCACGCGAGCGCTCGAAACAGAACTCTCCGAGTTATTCGAGCGAAGCAAGTGAATCCAACTATCCCACACACACGTCTGGAGATAGCGTCTATCTGTCGAGATTTCCCACTCTATCGATTGGCTCTGAGAAGCAAACGGGCCACTGTGGCGCACACAGTATCGTGTTCCTGTCCAGGCCACCACCCAGAAGCGGATACCCGTAGTGTTCGAGGGTGACTTCTATGAAAATCCTCTATCACAGGAATTACTACGAGGACGGGCGGTAGAGGATTCCAGTACCCCCTGCACGAATCACCTTTCAGCACTGAAACCACCCGCCGGATAGTCCTTCACAACTGGTCGTCAGTCTCGAGAACGTGTGTCTGTGTGTGGCTCGTTGATGTCGACATCAGCTGGTATCAGCAGCACCCACCTGTATCGCAGACCTGTCCGTAGTCGACGCCGGTCTCCTCGGTAATCGCCTCGTTGCACTGCCGCAGTATCGTGGTAAATTGGGACTCCGAGGCGTCGGATTTCGCCACAGCGAGTTCCTCGCCGAGGGCCTCGGCCGCTGCCAGCACGTCCTCGTCGGCGGAGCTCAACAGCACCCACCTCCCAGTGACTGGGCGAACTCGCGACCAATCTGTTCGCTGATGACGTCGTTGGTCTCCCGGAGGAGTTCCACGAACGCCTCCTGAGCTGCCTGGTGGGACTGAATCGTCTCGTTGTTGTCCATCTTCTCCCGAAGTTCCCGGAGTTCGCTCATCGTAGCGTCACCAGAGCCACCCCGCTCCAGTTGTTGCTTCTTCTGTTGGTACTCCTGTAGAAGTGCCATAGCCTCCGAGTCCGCTTCGAGGCGCTCGTTGGCTGCCACAAACTCTTCGTACGTTTCGGAGTCTTTGACCGTCTCTATGAACGTCTGGAGTCGTTCTTCGACCGATTGCTCGTTGGATGCTTCCTGGCTCATTAGATGGTCACCTCGTTTCGCTTGCTGACCGCGGACAGACCCGTTATCTCGTCGCCAAAGGCACTCAGCTCGTCGAGTCCGATCGGCTCGTCCCGGCGCAGCGGCGCGAGCATCATCGGTGTCTCGAACCGGTTCTTGATCTCGTCGAGATATTTCGCCTGCTGTGCCCGCCGATTCTCGAAGAAACCGTTGTCGCCGTACTCCTCAGGTAGTAGGTAATTCGCCACCACGAACGCCGTCTCGATACCGACCTGATCGTTGAGATCCTCGGCTGCCCGGTACGCTTCCATCATCGGCGTGTACTCCGGATACATGACGAACGCGAAGGAACTCCGCTCGGGATTCTGCATCGTCTCGATGACCTCGTCGTACTGGTCGCCCTTCGCGGGAGCCGCTCCTTTGGTCAGCGAGCCCAGATCCATGAATCCCTTCCAGTCGGAGGGCAACTCCAGCAAGCGGAGCGTGTGCCCGGTCGGCGCGGTGTCGAAGACCACCACGTCGTAGCCGTC
>CAZFOF010000068.1:5165-9411 GCA_964520265.1 uncultured Halobacteriales archaeon
GGAAGTAGCTGACGAACTTCTCGAGGGCCGCCATCTCCTCGGCACACGGCGACTCCAGTTCCTCCTCGACGTTCGCGATGGCAGCGTCGACGTCGATTTCTGTGTCGTCTTTGTCCTCGTACATCTCGGTAACGTGGTCGAGAACCTGCGTGCGATACTCCTCGAGGGCTTTCTCCTGGTCGATTCTTGCCGCGTCGAGGTTCGTCTGGCTCACCGACGTCGGTTCGTGGCCGACTGGCTCGCCGAAGATGTCCTCGAGGTGGGCTGCCGGATCCGTCGTCACGACGAGTGTCTCGTAGCCCGCTTCCGCGAGTTTCGTCGCCGAGGCCGCGGCGATAGTGCTCTTGCCGACGCCGCCTTTCCCGGTGAAAAACAGGTAGCGCGTCTCGTCGTCGCTCGGCGTTACTCGGTCGGCGACTGATGCTGGATCGGCCAGCGCCTCGGTGTCGACCGATTGGTCGGTATCGACATCGGTCGCCGAGCCGACATCAACGGTCGGTTCCTCGTCGTCGTAGACGACGCTGGCGACGTCCGACAGCAAGTCGAGACCAGTGATTTCGCCGGGCTGGAGCGGGTAGGTCGCGGTCGCGTCGGCGTCGAACTCTTCAGGGGCGCGCTCGATGACGGCCTGCTCGTCCTCGCGTTTCCCCTCGAAGAAGGGGTCTTCACACACTGACTCGGGCAGGTAACCGTTGAGTATCAGCAGCTGCGATTCGATTCCGAGTTCGGCGAGGTCGCCCGCGCTGCGTTCGATCTCGTCGACCGAGGAGTCCTCGGGCTTGCCGACGAACGCAAACGTCGTCTGCTCGGTGTTCTGGAGCGTATCGATTGCACGCTCGTACTGGACTTTCTTGTCCTCCATAGAGGCCGCAGGACCGATACACGTTGACCCTCCCTTCTCGAGTTCGGCGTTCCAGTCGGAGGGCAACTCCATCAGCCGGATGGTGTGGCCAGTCGGGGCGGTATCGAAAACCACCACGTCGTACTCCGGGCTGTCCATGAAGTCGACAAAGTTGTCGAAGGCCGCGATCTCCTCGCCGCAGGGACTGTCGAGCTGCTCCTCGACGGTTTCGATCTGCTCGTCGTCGAGCAGCTGGCGCATCGGTTCGATCGTCTCCTGTCGGTACTCCTCGGCGGCCGTGTCCGGGTCGATTTCGATGGCAGAGAGGTTCTCAATGCCCTCGATTTCGGTCACCTCGTGGCCGATTCCCTGGCCGAAGATATCTGAGAGGTTCGGTGCAGGGTCGGTCGTGACGAGCAGTGTCTCGTAGTCGTTGTCGGCGAGCCACGTCGCAGTCGCACAGCTGACGGTGCTCTTGCCGACGCCGCCTTTCCCGCTGAAGAAGACGAACTCGGTGTCGTCACCGCTCGGTTCGACGAGTTCTCGGGGTGTCGTAGTCGTCTCCATCGGTTAGGCCTCCTGTGGTGCGTTCTGTGTCTCGCGAAGTTCGGATGCCAGCTCGTCGTAGGAGAGATACTCCGACGTGCCGATTACCTCGTCGTCAAGGACAATTATCGGGAGCACCGACGTGCCGTGTTCATCGACCAGATCCGCGATCTGCTGGGTTTCGAGAAACCGGTCGATGTCGTGTTGCATGTTCGCTCTCGATACCTCGACGTCGAATTCGTCTTCGAGTTGGTCGAGTGCAGCGCTGACCTCGACAAGTTCGTCGTCCGGATCGGGACCGCAGACGCCCGTTGAGCAGCACATCGCTTCCTCGTACAGTGTGAGTTCCATCATTCGTGGATACCTCGGATGCCGTGCCAACTGCCAGTAGAGGTGCGGTTACCGACACACTCTCTAATGTAGGCACAATTCAATTGAATTTCTATTCATACATATGCATAAACGTATCGGTCTTTAGAACACTATTATACCCCGATAGTTCGATTATACGTATTCTCACCACACCTTGCAAGAATGTTCCCACAGCAGTTGATTGAGTAGGTAGTCAATTATCTAGAGGTGTCACAAGCGACGGAACGGGTACAGCGGTATCTCGACAACGAACTCGGCGATTGCCTGTTCGGTCTCGTCGCTGGCGTCGACAGGCTCCAGTTGCTCCAGTGGGACGCCGAGTTCGCGGTTCATCCATTCGACAGTTACGTGCTGCTGGCTGAGCGTCGGCTCTGTCGACGACATTCCGACGACGCGCACCGTCTCGCCTTCCTTCAGTGGTGACTCTTCCTGTTCGGTGGTACATCGCGCCTCAAACGGGAAATCCATCGTATCGTCCAGATAGGCGTGCCAGCCGTAGGCCTGCTCCTCGACGGTGTAGGCGTCGACGATGATTCGCATCTTGATGCGCTCTTCGCGTTCCTCGTCGCGCTCGCTCATGGCTCACCGCCAGCCCGTGGATAGCACTGGAAATCATGCTCTTGCACGGCATCTATGGACTGCCGGTGGGCGGACTACTCCTGCGTGGCGTCTGGAATCAGGCGTATCCTGCAGGAAGTGAGCGTTGAGCAGGTGCTGCGGGGTCAGTCATCAGGTTAGTGACAGTCATCTGGCTCTCAAGCGATTGCCGGGCGACGTGTGCAGTGATGTTGTCCTGCTACATCGCACCGGTAACAAACTCGCAGAAACTCGTCCCAGGTCCCGTTATCGCGCTTCAGTTTGTCCAGTCGGCTTTTCGTCGTTTCAGCGACGAGAATTGATGTCCGACTCATGTGAATTTCTAATGAATTTATCCTCGGGAGATGTGGCCGAGTACGTATGGCTACCAGACCTCCGGACGGCGACGAGCGTGGGTCAGTCGACGTTGCCGATATCGTCGACCAACTCGATACACTCTACGCCACGGCCGCCGCCCTCGGAGCCGCACTGGGAGACCTGCTCCCGGGCGAGAGTACTGGCACCGACATCACGCGAGCGCTCGAAACAGAACTCTCCGAGTTATTCGAGCGAAGCAAGTGAACGCGCGTATTTGGGGATAGCACCTGCCAGTCGAGGGTTTCCCGCTCCGTCGGTTGGCCCTGGCCGAGAGCGGAGAGGGAACCAGACACCACGGTGCTCATACGGATTGCTGTACCTGTGTTCCGGGACGACCGCACGCCTTCGTGCGGTCAGTTCGGTACTGTCTGACAGCAGTCCGTATCAGTGAACTTGCACACTTAGCGGTGTGAGACGATTTTGATGATCGGGTTCCCGATTTCGTCGGCGATAATAGTAACCGTCGTCGAATCCGCTTCAAATTGGAGCGTCATCTTGAGATGCTGTTCCTGGAAGAGCCCATCGAGTGCGTCTGCGTTGATATCTTCATTGATTTTCCACTTCTGGGCGAGCATGTCCTCGTCGTGAGCTTCTGCAACCGCCGTTACGACTGCTGTGCTTAGCGCTTCCTGGTCGTCCGGCTCGTAGTAGAACTCCTGCATCTCTCCCATACACCTAAGTTGAACTCCAATAACAAAAACAGATATTACCACTATACGTCCAGCTGGTTGCCTTCCTTCGCCAGTTCATACTCCCGGCTATACGTACGTGAACAGATTTGGCACAACGGGGTGCCAAAATCGTTCTCGAAGTGATAGCCAACAGTATCAGGATGTTTGCCGAAAAGTTGGACTGCGACCAGTTCACCCGTGGCGCTGAATATACTTCTCTATATCAAGCATCTGTCCGGGTCGCTGTCCAGAAGCGGATACTCACAGTGCTCACTGAACGCGAGCGAAGCGAGCGTTCAGCCTTTTAGACCCACGTTTTTGCCGGGAGGTTCGAGCGCGGCGCTGTCGCGGTTCGAACCCGACGATAAAAAAGGTGGTCTGTATCGAGCACTTGTCCGGGTCTTCACCGGGAAGTGGACACCGGCACTGTCTAGTTGAGCGCAGATGCTACACAAATTACCGTAATTCTGAACTCTATCGAAGCGAATTTAGCTGATAAAGGGCCTCTACAAACTGTTTCTGATTTAGTGTAAGGTGAACCGCCTCGGGGTCAAGTGGTTTGTGTCACGGGGGGTCGGCTTCATCCACGGGGTCACGCCCCGTGGCATTCGCCTCGACAGCCTGTAAATCGGAGAACACCGAGAACTGAACTAGACAGTGCCTTTTGGGGTACTGTTCAGAACCCCGAGGGATTGCTCTAATCGCAAGACTGCGCGTGTACGCGAGTCTGGAACCCGCGTTGGAACCCTTGAGGCGCATGTTTATTTCATACCCGTAGGTCGCTGAAAAGTAAAAGACGGGAGAAGTATGGAAGTGCGCTGGCCGAGATTTGAACTCGGGTTAGGACCGTGGCAGGGTCCTG
>CAZFOF010000069.1:0-9321 GCA_964520265.1 uncultured Halobacteriales archaeon
AGTTCGTCTGGCACGACCTCGCCGACGACTACCTCGAACTCATCAAGGGACGCCTCTACGAAGGGCGGCCCGGTGAGCGCGACGCTGCTCGCCAGGCGCTGTTCCAGACGCTGTCGGCCTCGTTGCGGATGCTCGCCCCGTTTGCACCCTTCCTCGCCGAGGAGGCCTGGCACAGCCTCCCCGGCACCGACGGCTCGATACACGAAGCAGCGTGGCCGGCACTCGACGCAGTCGACGAGGAAAGCGAGATGGCTGGCGAACTCATCGCCGACACCGCCTCGACGGTTCGCGGCTGGAAATCCGATGAGGGGGTGGCACTGAACGCCGACGTGTCGAAAGTCGAGGTCTATCCCGACGAGACGCCGGAGATTGCCGTCGACACCTACGACCTCTCGGAAGCGGTCAACGGCCCCGTTCACATTCGCGAGGGTCGCCCGAACGTCGAACTCGTTCCTGTCGACATCGATATCGACCACTCGGTCATCGGGCCGGAGTTCCGCGACCAGGCCGGTGCGGTCATCGGCGCGCTCGAAGCGATGGATCCAGCCGAGATTTCCGCACAGAAAACCCACGACGGCGAAATCGAAGTTGACGCTGGAGAAGAGGTCGCCCTGGTGCCCGGTGACGCCGTCGACGTGCTCGAAGAACACCGCGCAGAAAGCGGCGAGGAAGTCGTCGTCCTCGAAACTGACCTCGCTACGATACTCATCTACGAGTGAACCACCCCATACTTCGCTCGGTCTGACGCCCTCGCTGCTTGAGGTCGGAGGTTCCGCCTCGAATCTGCTAATACTGTTGACGACTTCCTGTCTCCGGTAGGTCTCTTCTGTGACTGTTTTCGATTGGGCGGCGATATTCGACGACTCTCGGTGCCCGTTACTCTGTGATCCCACAATTACCGCGACTCCCGCTGCTACCGAGCGTGCCAAAAGGGTAGATAGGGGTGGGGGAAAGGGGGAATTGCACCCAAACGGATGCATTCGGTGATTCATCGATGATAATTAAATACCTTTCGTTTGCGGGATTGTATTCATGTGTTGCTGTTCACCACTCGCCTCAGGAATGACAATTGTGTGACTTGAGCCGGATTCCAGTCGGGCAGTATTCATTTGTAGGTAGGGGTCGTAGACGGTTGTGTGACGACCGTCGCACCGCCCGGCGAGGGGCTGTGTATTCGTCCCGTCGAGCGTGCCGATTTGCTCGCGGTTCACCGCATCGAGCAGTCGTCGTTTCCCCAGCCCTGGCCGTTTACTGCCTTCGAGCAGTACCTGGAGGAGCCCGGTTTTCTCGTCGCCGAGAAGGGGGCGGTGGTCGGGTACATCGTCGCCGACAGCATCCCCAACCACGGCCGGCCGCTGGGCCATATCAAAGACATCGCCGTTCGCGAGAACTGCCGCGGTGAGGGAATCGGCGCGGGACTGCTCGAACGGGCGTTGCACGTCCTCGCTGCGCAGGGTGTCACCTCGGTCAAACTCGAAGTCAGGGAATCGAACACCCGCGCGCGCTCGCTGTACCAGCAGTACGATTTCGTCCATCGCCGAACGGTGCCGCGGTACTACAGCGACGGTGAAGACGCACTCGTGCTCGTCCGTGAGCAGTAACTCCTTTGCCTGTCTGTGGCCTCCGACCAGACATGGGATACGCCTGTCCAGTCTGTGACGACCCGCAGGCCGACGACATCCACCTCGCGAATCACCTTGCCTTTACCTCACTCGTCCGTGGCGGCGACCACGAGGAGTGGCTCGACGAGACGGTGCCCGAGTGGGAATCGATGACAGAGGAAGCACTCGCCGAGGAGGTCACCGCTCACGCCGAACAGAAAGAGTACCCCCAGGTCTTCGAGGATACGACCGGCCAACACGACCACAGCGACGACCACGGGCACGCACAGCGTGAGACAGGGACACAGGACATCTCCGATGCGATGCTTGCAGACGCCGAAGACGAACTCGACGAGGCGGAGATGCCCGATACCGACAGCATCCTCGCGGAGGCCCACGAGATGACACAGAAGCGCCACGAGGACGAGACGGAAGCGGACGACTCCGAAACCGAATAGGGGGTCTAGCCCCAACCGAGTGTATGGACACCGAGGGGTTGGTCTCGCCCGAAACTGCCACAGAGGCCCGCGAGTGGTACGACAACGCCGGGCCGGCAGCACAGGAAGTCGTCAAGGAGGCGACACGGGCGATGTCGTTCGACGCGGCGGAGTACGAGGAACGTGTCACCGGCGAGGTCATCGAGACGGCCCGTGACGCGCTGTTTGCCTCACTGCTGGAAGTGCAGGTTGGAACACACCAGGAGTTCACCGAGTGGCGCGAGGAGACGGAGTTCACCGTCGAGGAGATGGGCAGCGAACACGTCGACAACGCCGTCTGGCACGCCCCTGGGTTCGGTGAGGTTGCCGTTGCCGCGACCTACCAGGACGAGCGACGGGCCGCCATTTCGACGCTTCGTCGGCAGGCATTCGGACGCATCTACCGCGAGGTGGTCTGATGCGCACGCGAACGCGGAACTTCATTCTCGGTATTTTCGTCGTCATCGGTCTGTTGCTTGCACTCGGTGCAGTGCCGGGACTGCTCAAAAGCGGCGACCCCTACCACGTCACCGCGACACCGGTCGACACGTGGGACGGCCCGAACACGACCGTCGGTGACAACGCGACGGCCGTCAATATTAGTCTGCTTACAGAGCAGCGCTATCCGTACTCTCGGGAGGCACTCGACGATACTTCCGGGAACGAGACGGGTCTCTCGACGTCCTACTGGAAAGGCCCCGTCGGATTCAAGGAGTCGTTTACACACTCGCCGTTCGACGAGATGACGGCGCTGACACAGGACAATCCAGAGGCCAACACCACCGACGGCGGGGTCTACGTCCACGACAACCGCACCGTCTATCTGCTCGCGGTCACACAGGACGAACAATGACCGACGCTGCCGACGAGTGGCCTGTTCTCGAATCGAACGTCGAGTACGACACTGGCTGGTACGACGGCGGCTACGACCTCGTCGAACAGCCAGACGGCACGACAAAGAAATACTACTGGGCGTCGTTGCCCGCTGCTGTCGTCATCGTCGCCCGCACGGACGATGAACTCGTCATGGTCGAGCAGTACCGCCCGGCCATCCGCGAGCAGCACCTCGAATTGCCCGCTGGTATCGTCGAAGACGGCGAATCCTTCACAGAGGCAGGCGCGCGGGAACTCCGCGAGGAGGCCGGCTTCGACCCCGCCGGCGTCTCGCTGCTGGAGGAGTTCTGGGTTGCGACGGGTGTGCTTCGTCACCGCCGGGGTATCGTCTTCGCCGAGGGACTGGAACCGGTCGACGTGAACCGCGACAGCAACGAGTTCCTCTCGGTGACGACCGTCCCCATCGAGGACGCACGGGACGTGGCCCGCCGGCAACCGAGCAACGACGCCACCATCGAGGGTGTCCTGCTCGCCCAGGTCGAAGGACTGCTCTAGCGTCACATATTTTGTCTTCTGCGCTCTGTATACTGGATATGGACGGCGAAATCGAGCCAGACCGGCTCGAATCGAAACTCGACAGCGACGAGCGGCCGCTTGTGGTCGACATCCGGAACCCACCCGCGTTCCGGCAGGGCCACATCCCCGACAGCGTGAACCTCCCGCTCTCGCAGTTGACCGGCGGGGTAGACACAGTGACCGACGCCGACCACGTCGTCACGGTCTGTCCCCACGGCCAGGCGAGCGTGAAAGCCGCGCGACTCATTTCTGCCTACGAAGGATTCGATGGACAGGTCGACAGTCTCCGCGGTGGGCTCACGGCCTGGGACGGGCCACTGGAAGCCGATGTCGAGCAGGTGAGTGCCGACGAAGGCCCGGACGCGCCGTTTTGAGTCCTGCTTCCGTCTGCGAGGATAATCCCGAACTGGTAGGCACCTCCATGCGCTACGGCAGGACAGATGCCAGACAAGATGGCGAATGCCAGCGGTATCCGTGACCATCTCTCCTTCGAGGGAGTCCCACCAGGTGCGCTCGTCTTGCTTGCAGGCGCGTGGCTGCTCTCGCTGGTGACACAGGGATTTATCATCATTCCGGCAAGCATTCTCGAGCCGATTGCGGCGTCGACGGGCGTCAAGGAATCCACCGCAGTCTGGCTGGTCAGCGCAACGCCCGGTGCGTGGGCGGCCTCGAATTTTCTGGTCGGCACGGTCATCGACCGCTACGGCGACGTCGCGGTCACCGCCGGCGGCGTCGTCGGTTTCCTCGTGACAGCGGTGTGGTGCTGGCAGGCCGGCCAACAGGGTGCGTTCGTGTCACTGCTCGTCGCCCGTATCGTCGCCGGCGTCGCAATCGGGGCAATCTGGACGGCTGGTGCCAACCTGGTCGGTCGCGCATTCACCGCAGGAACGAGCGGGACGGCAATCGGCATCTTCACTGCCAGCGCACCTGCTGGCTTCGCAGTCACACAGGTCAGCACACCACCGGTCGCCGCTGCCTTTGGTTGGCCCGCCATGTTCGCCGTTGCCGCTGGGCTGTCAGTGTTCGGCTTCGGTGCCTTCCTCTATGGCGTGCGCCGGACAACACTCGAGCGACTCCCCCACGAGACATCAGTCGGCGCAGACTTCTCGCGTGTCCTGGGCAACCGTGCCGTCGTCCTGGGCTGTGTGATGGCCTTTGCCGCGTACTCGCTGTATTTATTTCTCAACAGTTGGCTGCCGAGTTACCTCTCCGCGACCTTTCCCATCTCGGCTGGAATGAGTGGCCTCATCGCGGCACTGTTCCCGGTGATGGGTATCCTCTCGCGCTCCGGCGGCGGCATCCTCTCTGACCGCGTCTTCGGTGGGAGTCGTCTCCAGGTACTCCGACTGTCCTTCCTGACTGCCTCGCCTGTCGTCGCACTGATGGTACTGTCTCGACGGCTTGCGGTCGTGGTTGTCTTGCTCGTCGTCGCTGGCTTCACCATTCAACTCTCCTTCGGTGTGGTCTACGCCTACGTCCGCGAGGCCGTCCCCGAGTCAATCTCCGGAACCGCACTATCCTTTCTCGGAACGGCTGGTATCGCTGGCGCGTTCACGGCCCCGCTTGTCACTGGCGAACTCATCGACCTCACGGGTGCGTACACCGTCGCCTTTGGCTACGCCGTTACTCTCGGCATCGCTGGACTGGCGTTGACCTTCGTCGCTCCCGACACCTGACGCTGGTACGTAATGGTGACTCGGGTACAGTCCTCCCCAGAAGTGACTCATACTCCCGGCTATACATACGTGAACAGATTTGGCACAACGGGGTACCAAAATCGTTCACGAAGTTATAGCCAACAGTATCAGTGGGAAAACAGACGTCTCCTCCTGGTTACACCGGCGGTTAGTTGTGGTGGCTCAGGTTAAAACCATCATCACAAGGGGCTGAGCGGGGGTAACATTTCGTCATTGCCACCATTGTACGATATATTGTCGTCGCTGAAAAGTTCGTCCATTACCGCGTCATGACTGAGAGTAGCGCGAGAAGCACAATCAAAATTCTCTTGCTATGGTCTGTAGTGACGGGAACGAGCAATGACTGGAGCGGCTCCCCTCGGACAGTTGAGAAACGGTTAACGAGGAGGGTGAACAAGCCGGGTGTGTGATGGACGACATCGCGTATCCCTCTGTCGAGCTCATTCTGGGCCTCCACAACCAAATCGTGGCAGAAGGAGAATCCACTGAGCCGGGGGTTCGGTCAGAAGACGCGATTGGGTCCGCGCTGCAGTACGTTTCTGAGGGATTCTTTGGCGAGGTTCCTGAGACGATCCACGAGAAAGCGGTCCATCTGATGCGACTGCTTGTCGCGGAGCATCCGTTTGTCGACGGGAACAAGCGAACAGCACTCCGAACGGTGGTCGTCTTCTATATCCTGAACGGGTATACGTTCACGTACGGTGACGAAATTCGCGCCCTTTTGCACCGGTTTGCAACCGATGAAGCCGCGGTCGACACAGACACTGCGGTCATCTACTTCCGCGCGTGTGCCGGTCGCAACTGATAAACGGACACACTGACTATCTCTGGTCAAGCCATGGCGTCCAGCACCGATTCTTCGACAACGGTCGACGACGAGGTCCGCCAGTTGTACGAGCGGTACCAGGCTGCCGAGAGTGACGCCGAACGCCGTGAAATTGCCCTCGAAATGGGGAAACTCGATGGACGCCGCCACGCGGAGATCTACGACGCACTCGAAGACGAGTGATACAGATTGTCGTAAGCCATCACACCCACTCGCTAATCTGTTAATAGAAACTGCGTTTCAGCGGGGGTAACGTCTCATCATTGCCACCGCTCTAGCCTGACGCGCCCAGGAGCAAAAGTGCCGTGCAACTGTCTTCGACATCGCGTCAATTGTCGGTGTTCTCGGAGCTTCGGCCCAGAATACGGTCTGCCAGACTCCCCAGTGCCTTCAACGCGACATTTACGTAGAGTCCGACGAGGAAGGCTACTCCTGCTGCGAAGCGTGCGCCGGTGGTTCCGTTTACCTGTCCGAGGTCACCGATGAAGAGATGGATACCCGCAGCGAGTATCATCGCCGCTGGAATCCGCACTGCCATCTCTACCAGATGTTTCAGTTCGTTCCACTCGTCGTACTCTTCGATTTGATTCATCAACTTCGTGAACACGTATCCGAGTGCGCCGAACCCCGCATAGAGGTAGACAAACAACGGGATTGTCACGACATTCGAGTCCGAATCAGTCGATGGAACCGCCACGACAGACTCCAACCACCCGGCCGACAGCGCGATTCCGACCACCGTCAGAACCGTGAACAACAGGATGATCGTCCAGTTCATCGACGACCAGTTCGATTTGTCTTCCTCGGTCGTTTCCTCACTCTCACTCTCGGATTCGGGGCTGGTTTGGTCGTTCGTCATAGTTGTCCACTACTTCATGTCACACTCAGCTCGTGAGCACTCGACGGGCGGTACTCGGTCGATAGCGGTGCCAGTGCAACGAGTCTCGATGGGGCCGTCTCCGGACACGCTCGCCTCCGGTGATACGAAATACAGACACGGTCGTTCCCGCCCTCACCCGGTGCTGCCCAGCGCGAATTCGAGAAGGTCGGCGGTGGTGAAGTCGTCGATACCTGCGTGTGGGGCAGGCAGCGTCGGCGTCCAGTCCGGCTGGATGACCAGGAACGAACTCGTGTCTGAGGCGATGAGACCCACGAGCACCTCGGCGACGATTCGGCTTCCCACAGGGCCGAGGTGTTCGCCGTTCGCGAACTCGCTGGCCTCTGCGAGCACGTAGTACCAGAGTGGCATCTCGGTTCCCGCTGGCTGGTCGAAGCGGTCTACCACCTCGTCGAAGCCGACATCGTGATTGTGCAAGACGGGTGCGTCAGGAATGGCTCGCGCGACGGTTTGCCCCGATGGCAGTCCAAGCTGTTGCCCGCGAACGAGATTCCGCGACGCGAGTGAGTTTCGCCATGGTTCGTCTGCTGTCACGAACGGCAAATCGAGGAGGTCCGAGGCGACTTTCGGGTCGATTGCGCGCGCGTTCTGTGGGCGAACATCAGGGTCGTCGAGGTCGAACAGGTATCGCCAGTCGACGGCATCGTCAGGGGACACCGGCTGGAAGCCGGGACTCAGCGCGTCGGCGTCCATCGGCGAGCCAAACAGTTTCCCTTCGGTCGAGTCGTTGACGCGATACCGCAGTCGGGCCTGGCTGTGCCCGAAGCGGTAGGCAGCGCCGGCGAACTCCAGTGGCATGAACGCCTCATCGTCTGGGCCGACGGTGAAAAACTCCCGCTCGTCTCGCACAGACTCGACCACGTCCTCGTCACAGACAGTGGGGAGATACTCGTGTAACACGATCCACTGGTAGTGCCATCGCGCCAGTTGTTGTGCGTGCTCGAAATCATCCCCTTCCTTTTCGACGATGGCGTTGTGGAAATTCAACATCGCGTACTGGAACTGCGAGAGGATGTGGTTCTCGTCGTTTCGCGGGTCGGCGATGAGTGCAACGTCTTCGTGGTTGCGCGGGAGATGATGTCCGTCCGCACCGAGTAACAGCAACTCGCGGCTGCCGTCTGCCATCGGCGACTGGTAGCGGAATCGGTCTGTTTCGGGGCCGGCACCGTAGACGGAGTCGAGGTCGAGTCGTGGCGTCCGGAAGTTCCGGATTGCGTCGGGGTCGTTTTGCCGGGATAGACTCGACAGTGGGTCGAGTGTGATGTCGTGGTCGATGAACTGCCCGAGGAAGACGAATCCTGCGGGCACGTTCGCGGTGTCGACGCTCTCTGGATTTGCGTCCTCGTCGAGTGGGCCGCCGGGTAACCCCAGCTCCTGGAGGAACTCCACGTCGTGGTCGGCCGCTTTGAGATGCGGGAACATCCGACCGAACCGCCCGCGTCCGGGATGTGGAGGGTCACGCGGCACGTTCTCCATGCCGCGGTGTTTGCCCGTCCCGTGGTGCATATCCTCCATCGCTTCCATCATCGGGTGGTTGTCCTCGTTGGGGTCTTCGGCCGTCAGTTCGTGGTCTGTCTTGTCGAGGGTCAACGACCACTGGCCGACGGTTTCCCCGTCGTCGAAGCCGTGGCCGTAGGGCTCGGGGTCGCCGTCGATTGTGTCCTCGTACGTGTCGGCGGTAAAATTTACCTCAAACCGGCCGTCTCCGCGCGTCGTCGCGTTTCCGAGCGGGTCGTCAATCCCGATGTCGACGTCGACGATGACGATGTTGACATCGGCAGCCGGTGTCCCGTCCGGCCGTTTCACGCTCCCTCCGATAATGTGTCTTGTTGACATAGAACACCCATATTCACCAACACATCGCCCACTAATAAATCTATATGAACGTAATAGCGGTTTTACCTGGGGATGGTGTGACATTCGCCCCAATTCGTTCGTTAATTTTAATTTCTCGACGAGAACTCGGGGATGTCACAGGGACAGACGCAACGCCAAGTTACACGTCTGCGTCTTCGAAGGCGTACTGGACGGCTTTGTTCAGCGTCGGATGCGCGTGGATGATACCGGTCACGTCCGAGACGGTTCCGCCGGCCGACCGCATCGCCACGACGACCTCGTGAATCATCGTCGAGGCCTCGTATCCCAGCATATGACAGCCCAGAATCTCGCCGTCGGGGGCCGCCAGCACCTTGACGAAGCCGTCGTCGAGTTTCTTCGCACGACCCATCGGCGTCTCCGGGAGTGACTGTCGGCCGACGACGTACTCGACACCCTTTTCGCGGAGTTGTTGTTCGGTCTTGCCGACGCCGGACATCTGTGGCTCGGTGAAGATGGCGTGGGGCATCGCCGTGTAGTCGACCGGTGCGTCGCCGTCGTGGACGACGTTCTCGATAGTCTGTTGGGTCTCGTAATC
>CAZFOF010000070.1:0-9301 GCA_964520265.1 uncultured Halobacteriales archaeon
CCACAGCGCTGGCACTCGAAGGCGGCGTTGGTAATCTTCGGACGGACGTCAGTTGCTTTTCGGACGATGCCTTTAATCGAAATCAGCGAGCCGCGGTGGTCGGCACGAATCTCGCGGATGTCGGTCGATTCAGGGAGATTCTGGACGCGGACGTGTGCCTGGCCGAGCGAGACATCGACCGGGAGGTCGTAGAGACGCAGTGCCTCCTCGGCGTACTCGGTGAGCTGTTCGGGCTTGGTGCGGAAGTCGTCGGCGAGGTCGGGGTCGAAACGGTAGAGGTCTTGCCAGTCGACGTAGAGTGACTTCTGTTCGGTCGGGTACTTCTGTGCCAGCTCCCCGATGTCGTTCCGGTAGTAACTCCGGTAGAACTCCTCGAACGTGTCGATGAGTTCGGTGTCGTCCGCGCGTGCCATCTGGTGGAGACAGATTACACTCCCTTCGGTCAAGAAGGTTCGCAAATCGGGGTGGAAGTGATACTGCGCCCCGAGAGGATGCGACGCACTCTGCAAGCCTGTTTTCTGGCAGTCAAAATGGTACGGTTGTTTGCGCCAAACCGTGAAACAGCGATGACCGTCTCGACGGTGTCTGGGAAGCGGTTCGTCGTCTATGCCTCATACTCCCGGCTATCCGTACGTGAACAGATTTGGCACATCGTTCACGAAGTGATAGCCAACAGTATTAGTCGGCGTTCTGTTTGCCCTTGTTGAAGTTGTCGCGAACTCTCTGCCGCATCGAGCGAACCTTTCGGTAGACCGTGAGCGCGACGAATGCCAAGAGCAGTATGATGGCAATTTTGTCCATTGTTTTGGGTGTGTTTTGTTGGGTAGTTCAACCGGCCCGAACCGGTGCGTCAGATTACTGGGCCGGTGGCTGATGCGTTCTCAGTACTCCACAGTCTCCTTGTTCCCACAGTTTTCACACTTGAAGACCGAGATGGCCTGGTCGACCAGTTCCGAGACCTTGTGCCAGCCACTCTCTTCGCCGGCGAGCTCGGAGTGTTGCCCACACTCTGTACACTCCACCAGTGCCGCGCCGGATTCGCCCTCGTAACTCAGCTTCTCGAGACCTTCAATCTCGGTCTCGGTTTCTTCTGTCTCGGTTTCTTCTGTCTCGTTTTCGTCGTCTTCGACGAAGTTGTCCTCCTCGTGGTCATCGAAGCCGTCTTCGGATTCCTCGACCTCGTGGACGGTTTCGAACTCGTTTTCGGTCGTGTTGTCGATGAACTGCTTCTCGGTCGTGTCCGAGGGATCCTGGAGTTCTTCGGCGAGCACGTCACCGGCCGGGAGTTCGTAGCTGGTTCCGGCCTCTGTCTCGACGATGAGGTACGTTCCGTCGCTCCGTTCCTCGACATCGACGTTTGTACCGGCCCCTTCGCCGCGGGTCGTACCGATGAACAGGGCGTCGGCACCGGCGAGGTCGGTGATTGTTCCGCTGGGGTCGATGAAGATGTAGACGGCACCACCATCCTCTGCGCCGACGTCGCTTGCCGGCACGCCCACGATGAGATCCTCGTCGCCGTCGCCGTCGACGTCGGCACGGGTGACGTTCCAGCCGGGTCGATTCCTTGGTTGCATTGTTTCGTCAACTTTGTCTGGCAGTGGCTGGAGCGGATCGCTGAAGTCGTTGTAGTCGTCGAGGACGCGGAAGATGCCCCACATGCCCGACTCCAGGCGGCGGCGCTGTTTGGTCTCCTGGTAGATGTAGTCGCCTTCAAACCCACGCTCACCGCCGGCGGTGCTGGACATCCCGAGTCTCAGCCCTTTGGTCGGGCTAAAGCGGTCGTCACAGCCGATGACCGGCGTTTCGTCGACACCGAGGTAGCGCTCCCACTGGTGGCCCGAGATGTGGAACGCGATGCCACGGGCCTTGTCGGCGGTCTGGGCGACCAGGAACTTCACCTCGTCGTTGAGTTCCGCCCGCAACAGTGGCGTGTTGGGGTCGCCGTGGGTGTCGGAGTCGAACACCCGATGTTGCGCGTCGTCGTTCAGGAACCGGTGGGAGAACGGCTCGGAACTGTTGTTAATCGAGCCGAAGCCGCTATCCTCGTACCCCTTCCCGGGTTCGGTCTCCGGGAGTTGCGTCGGTGCCACCTGGTTAGGGTAATCGAACCCTTCGACGACACTGAAGTCAGGATTCTCGCGGTTGAGGATGAACCGCCCGTCGCTGATGTTGAGGTTGAACTCGCGCTGGTCGGCACCGTTCTCACGCTTGATCAGCGCCCGGGTTCCATCGGGCATGGGTTCGGCCGTCGCGGGGTCGAGCCAGGTGGCGTCTTTGGGCTCGATGATGAGGTTGCCGAAAGCGCCGTGGTGGCGGTGCCCGCGGAGGTCACCCAGTCCCGTCAGCACGATGTTGTCGTAGAGTTCGTCCGCGTACCAGCGATAGGTGATCGACTCGCCGGGACCGACCGTCTGGTCGTAATTGAAGCCGACAGTTGCCCCGTCGGAGCCGTTGACGTCGTAGGTAATCCGCTGTGGGTGCAACGACACGCGTTCCGAGGACTGGTAGTCGAGATCCGGATACCGCATTGGTGGGTCGGGATGATTGTCGTCGATGCCACCACTGGGGAGAGTGTTCGTCAGCGTGATCTCGATACAGTCATCTTTGTTCGCACGGAGCGTCAGCGGTTCGGCGTCACGCCGGCCGTCCCTGATTCCCTGGGCGTGCTCCTGGAGTGCGAAGACGATGCCGTGTGGGTCGTGGTCGCCGTAGTCGTTGAACTCGATTTCGGTGGTCAACGCCTCGACCTCGTAGCTCCGATCTGGCTCAACGTCCCCACAGGGGGTGCCGGGATCTGTCGCCTTCGGCGGCAACTCCCCGACGTTTTCGTTGTTCCGTGCCTGATAATCCGGGGGCAGGTCTCGGTTGTCGTCGTCTCCAGACCAGAGCAGATATGCATCCTGACCCAGGTCTGTGAGAGCGTCAATACCGTCGTTGCCCTTGCGTTCTTCGAGGAACGGGGCCGGGTGGCCCATGCTTGCGAGTTCGCTGGCGGTAATCTCGCCGTCCGGCGTCCCCCGACCGGGGAGGGGTTCGAGATGTGGGACTTCGGCGTCGAAGACGCGGTGGATGCCCCACATGCCGGTAAAGCGGTCGTCGACGATGTCAGAGCCGTACATGTAGTCCCGGACGGGCAGGCCGTCGGGGTTGGTTTGTCGGTCGAACTGCGGGTTCTGCGGTGCCTCTTCCGGGTCGATGAACATCGTGAACGCTTCGCCGGGACTGATAATCTGGGTGACCGTATCCTGTGGATTCAGCGTCTGTGTCTGAACCGACCGGCCGTGCACCGTGAAGTTGTGCTGATCCTCCCAGGAGCCCTGGAACAGTCGGATGCGGATCGGGTCGTTCGAGTACGCCTCCAGCGTCGGCGTCGCAGGATCGCCGTGGAGCTTCGAACTGTGGACGTAGGCTGGATCCTCGTCGTCCCGGTAGTGGTACGGTTCGTTCCGGTTGTTGATCGACGTGACACCAGTGTTGTGGTTGTGTTCTTTGTTGTTGACGATGTACTGGCCCGTGTCGCGGTCTTTCAGCGGTGGGTAGTCGTTGTAGTGCAGCGCGAACTCGCGGAAGGATTCGCCTTCTTCTGGAACAATAATCGCTTGCGAGCCAGTCTTGATCGGTTCGCCACTGTGTGGATCGAGGAACTCCGATCCTTCTGGCTCGACGATTAGCCCGGCGAAGGTACCGTGCATGGCCTCGCCAATCGTATGGTCGTGGAAGTAGATCGGCCCTTCTTCGTCTGCGAACCAGCGGAGTTGCTGGGTCTCCCCTGGTAGGACACACTGCATGTAGCTCCGTCCGATGGCCGGCGTGTTGTCGGTCGCCAACGGGTCGAACGCGACGAAGTGTGGGTGAATCGAGAGTGGGAACTCCGTGTGATTCTCGATGTTGACCTTGATGACTTCGCCGACTGCAGCCCGGAAGAACAGTGGTTCCGGGTTCATCTCGCCGGCCATCACTTCCTCGAAGTTCTCTTCGTGGACGTACACCAGTGCCCCGTCGTCGTAGTCTCCCTTGTCGTTGTAGACGAGGGGGTTGAAGTGGTCGTGTTCTATCCCGAGGAATTCCTTGACCTTGCTTTCGCCGCCCGGGATGTCGGACGCGTGCACGCAATGAATATTATGTTCGCGCTCCCCGGCGACTTTGCTGTCTGGGATGTTGTCGATGGGATCCTGGTACGGTGCGCCGGGTCGATCCGGTTCGAGTCCGGCAGCCCGCTCTTTGTCGGAGAGATCCGGCAAGTCGAGCGTCTCTACGGGTGAATTGGCGGTTGGGTCTGGGTACTTCTGTGGGTTAGCACCCCGGCCCGGGCTCGTGGAACCACGCATGCTCCGGCCCCTCAGCGGCAGGCTAGAGTCTACGTCGACGCTCACCTGGGGCGGATATGCCGGGAACTCACCTTGCACGCTGGGGACGAACGAGTCGATGTCGGCACCGAAGTTGTTGGGTCTGAGTGCCTGGTCTGTGGCGGGTTCGAGAAAGCCTGGCACCGGGCTGTCAGCGGGCAGAATGGCATCGTTGAGCGGTAGAACGTCGGGATCGGTCTCGTTGACGATTGACGTTGCGGAATCCACCTCGGGATCCGCTGGCTGGAGTGGCATAAGGTCGAGCCGTTCCTTGTCGTAGATGCGCATATGTGACCACATACCCTCCAGGTAGTGGGGGAAGAGGTGACAGTGGAAGATGACGTCACCCGCGCCGCCGTGCCAGTAGCCGGCCCCGCCCTGGCGGAACGCCGTATCCCAGTCGGTTTCTGGTCGGATGGTCTGCTCGTCGTCCTGAACTGGCGTGCCCTTGGCCTTGCCGTGTGCGGCGATCAGGTACTCTGTGTAACTCGTCCCGAAGCCAATCGTCTGGGAGTCGATGGTACTCGATTCTGTCTTCCGTGGTACCTCTTTCCACCGGTGGTTGTGGACGTGGTGGAGGTGGTTTTCCTCCGTTGAGGCACCGACGGCGACGAACTTGACGGGGTCGCTCTTGTAAGTGCGGAAGATGTTGTCCCCGCCGCCATTGTCACCGTTCGTCCAGGCCGTGTAGAACAGCGTCTTGATGTCCTTCGGATCGGGACTCTCGTCGTCTGAGGCACGGATGCCCGTCGGTTCGGCCCGGTAGTTGATCGCGTGGAGGGTCTGTGGGAAGTCGCTCGTCGACCACGTCAACTCCTCGTCGTTTGCGGCGATTTCGACACCCTCGGGCGTGTGGTAGTACGGGACGAATTCACGGTAACTCGTGCCCATGAAGTTCGGGTCGTGGATATCGGCTTTCGTCCCGTTGCGGAGTGGTTCGCCGGTCACCGGATCGGTCCAGTAGGCACCTTCGGGCTCGACGATAATCGACCCGAACAGGCCTCGCGTGTGCAGATTGGCAACTTCGGGATCCACGTCGGCCGAGGCGAACGCTTGATTCGCCCCGTCGTAGAACATGTGCGAACCCTGGTGGTCGGCGTACCACGTGTACTCCGTGGAACTGCCTGGTTCGACTGTCGTGTCGTTGTTGTGCCCGACGTTCATCCCGTCCGACTCGTTGGGGTCCTGGGGCAGCCCCATGTTGTGCAGCGATGCATTCCGATCCAGGTGGTTATAGAACTCGATTCTGACGGTCTGGCCGACGTTTGCACGAATCGTGAGCGGTTCGATCAACCGCGTATCCAGCCGGACATCCTCGTCGAAGTCGTCCGGATCTGCCTCCTGAATTGCAGTGAAGAAGTTCTCGGGACCGTGCTCGTAGACAATCTCGCGCATCGCCCTGATGGATTCGAGATGCTCCTCCAGAACGTACAAGACGCCATTTGGCTGCCAGAGACCGGGCCCCGAATTGCTGTACACAATCGGGAACTCGACTGCGTGTACTGCGAACCGCCTCCTATCTTCCGCTGCTTCCTCTTTCATCTCCTCGACCTGGTCTTCGTCCATCAACGTACCCTCAGCTGCTGCCGTGCCCGAGAGTATGCTGTACGCGACGAGACCACCAGCCATCTTCAGAAACGTTCGACGATGTGTGTATTCCGAAACGACGTCCGATGCTGCACTGTGTATGTTATGTTCTCCTGACATTTTCCTCATACCCCTTCACATGTCTGGGACACATGCTTGGTTGTCGCACCTCCTGTGGCGCGTCTACGTCACGTATAAAGACCCGTGATATCATTGTATTCCGTCCCGTGAAAATCGTCAAACACTCTTTGAAACTGTTTCAAGCACATCTTGAATCTGATGCCGAGTTGTGATGTCTCTCAGGCCCACTAGCAGCAAATGATAGAAAACATATACTATCACAATCAAAACAGTTGATATCTGTCTGTCTCTGACCCTGAGTATAGTCGATATGGTAATAATTCAACCCAATGAGCAGGACTGGCGATACCGGTTTCGGTGGCTTGAGCACTTCAAACTCTCATTCTGCGGCCTTCTCATCTGTTGGGAATCTCCTTGGTCTGGTTCTTACTCTCTTTGAAACCTTCGAACTTGTTACTCACCAATAACTCACCTTTACATATATAATCATTGCGACGAATAAGTCTGATACAACTACAACAGCCATCAAAACAGCGTTTGGTGACAAACTCCTGACTTGTGGTGCCTTGGTCGAGTCGGTACCCCCACTTCGATCGCTCACGGTTCGGGTCCGACTCAACGTGCCCGCAGGGGAGAACGGGAGTCCACCGACAAGCCAACGACTTATACTGTTGGCTATCACTTCGTGAACGATGTGCCAAATCTGTTCACGTACGTATAGCCGGGAGTATTAGCCGTTGGTAGCTGACGCCGTCACCAACTACCCGACAGTGGTTCCGCAGGTGGGCAAACTGGTGACCGGGGTGAAAGTAATCAACACGGGGGTATAATCGCACGACTACGGTGGGTGTGCTAACGAAGTGAAGGGGTTGCACGCACACGGCTGACAGACTGGACAACACCGATTCTGGATGCGGTTGTGTGCGATGTCTCTCACCGTTCGATGGATACCAATTAAATCAGATGACCGCACGCTCGGAACCTCAGATCTGGAGACTCTGTGTCTGTGGCCCGTCCAGGCCCTGTGGATGGGCGTTGAGGAGCGTATCGAGCAGTTGTTTCTGTGCGCGACGGAGATGTTTGTGGAAGGTCGGACCGGCGACACCCATCTCGGAGGCGATTTCTTCGGCGGTACTCTTGCGTGGTGACCTGAAGTAGCCGGCGTGGTAGGCGGCGTGCAACGCGGCGCGCTGGCGCTCGCTCAGTTGCGTCTGTGGCGACCGCTCGTCGTCCTCGTCGGTGCTGCGCTCGGTCTCTCGTTTGGCGACCAACTCGAAGGAGGGGAACGTCTCCTGTACCTCTTCGACAATCGAGCGGACGCTCTGGTCGGGCGTCAGGTACGCCGTAATCGTCACTTCGCCGTCGCTGGCCTCGGCCTGGTCGATCTGTGCACCCAGCGCAGTCAACCGTTTGGCGACCAGTGCATCCGGCTCGACGACCAGCGTCAGCGTCGTCTCGTCGCCCTCGTCGATGACACGGAGGCGGTCGACGTCCTCGCGTGTCTCGGTCAGTTCGCGGAGTTCTTCGACTGACCCCTCGGTGAGTGTGACATACAGCAGTGCGCGGTCGTCGGAGAGTGGGACTGTTCCCGACAGCGAGAGCGAACAGCCGGCTCGCTCCGATGCGTCGACGAACAGATCACGTTCGTCGCTGGTGCGACAGCCCAACTCGACCACCTGGTTGGCGTGCAGGAGTTTTCGCGTCTTGATGGAGTCCAGTCCGTGGGCGACGGCCTCGCCGAGTCTGGCAAGGTGGTCGCGTTCGTCGTTCTCGAAGGCGTTCTCCCGGCTCGAACAGATTGTCACTGTCCCGTAGACGAGGTCGTCGCGGACGATTGGAATCGTCGTAGTCGCGCGGTTGTGTTCGTCCTGGCTGTGCCACAGCGACACCGCTTCGGTCTGGCCTTCGGCGATGGTCACGTCTCGCTGCTCGACAGCGTCCTGAGCGAGACGGGCTTGCTCTGCGGTTTCGTCCTGCGATTCTGAAAGCGACACGGACGCCAGAGCGTCTTTGTCGATACCGGCACTGCTGGCAGGAGTCAGTGTCTCGGTGGGCTGGTCGTAGGTACTAATCCAGGCGGCGTCACAGAACTCCGTCGAGACGAGCGCGTCACAGACCTGCTGTCGGAGTTCGCTTTCCGTCGCGGCCGACGCCAGCGCTTGCGTGACTTCCCACATCGTCCCGGTGAGCCGGTGGAGTTGTACGAGTTCGTCGCGCTGGCGTTCGAGTTCGCGCTGCCGGCGTCGCTGGTCGCTCACGTCGGCGTTGATGGCGACGAAATGCTCGACTTCGCTGTGTTCGTCGGTGACGGGTGCAATCGTCTGGTTGACGACGTAGTTTTCGCCGTCCCTCGTCTGGTTGATCGCCTCGCCAGTCCAGACCTCGCCGGAGAGAATCGTCTCCCACAGTTCCTCGTAGAAGGCATCGTCGTGTTCGCCCGATTGTAGGATGCTCGGGTCGTCGCCGACGGCCTCCTCGCGGTCGTAGCCGGTCTGGTCTTCGTAGGCTGGGTTGACGTACTCGATGGTGCCGTCGGGCTCGGTGATGTATATCGAGTGACCGCTGTGTTCGACGGCCTCACGGAAGACGCGCAGTTCTTTGGTTTGCATCCGATTCTGTACGTCGTACCAGCCGAGAATGATACCAACGAGACCACCACCAGTCGCGACGTTGACCAGCACGAACGGGAGGTGTGTCAACTGGGCTCCGTGGAACTGCTCGTAGACGACGGCACTCCCCGCCAGAAACAGCATGCCGACTGTGCCGACGAAAAACCAGCCGACGATACGCTGCAGTTGCGTGCTCGTCACATCGCTTTGCCAGAGACGGTAGCCGGCGACGACCAGTGCACCCGCGAGAAGCGCCGGTCCGACGACTCCGAGCACGAGACCGTACAACCCAACACCGGCCTGGAGGTTCTCGATGCCGTGGAGGATGTGGACGACCGCAAGCAAAATCCCACTCCCGGTCAGTACACCGGCAGACAGCGTCCGACGTGACACCAGATGATCTCCACCACGATACGCTCGTTTGGGTGCGTGTGACATTCTCTAACCCTCCCTCAGGGCTTTCGGTGAAAAATAGTTGTGGTATACTCCTCGAATTGTTAGATTGTCCTATCATCGATATGGTTGGACACAAGCCTATTTTTCGGAAATCCAAACCTCACCCCTGACGGCTGTTTGCCGATTCTCGGTCGTCATACTGTTGGCTATCACTTCGTGAACGATGCGCCAAATCTGTTCACGTACGGATAGCCGGGAGTATCAGCACGATGCCTACTGACA
>CAZFOF010000071.1:0-9238 GCA_964520265.1 uncultured Halobacteriales archaeon
CGGCCATGAACGTCAGCGCGACGGCCGTCCCGACGGTGAGGTGGAAGTGGCCCGGCACCCACAGCGTGTTGTGGACGAGATAGTTGATGTTCATCCCCGCGTTGACCATTCCGGAGAAGCCACCGGCGGCGAACATCAGTCCAGCCAGCGCCATGCCGGTAAAGGCCGGGTCACGCCACGGAAGTGCCTTGAGCCAGCCGAGTTTTCCGGTGCCCCCACGCTGGCGAGCACCGTGTTCGATACTGGCCACGACAGTAAAGGCAGTCAACAGGCTCGGTAACAGAAGGAACAGCGTGTTCACCATCGCGATGAACTTGAATCCCTCCGCGATACCGGGGTCGAGATACTGGTGGTGGATGCCGACCGGCGTCGACAGCAGGACAAAGAGGACGAAGACGACGCGTGCCAGCGGGTCACTGAACAGCCGCCCACCGGCGATTTTCGGCATCACGGTGTACCAGAGCAGGTACGCCGGCAACAGCCAGAAGTACACGACCGGGTGCCCGAAGAACCAGAACAGCGTCCGGGTCAACAGCGGATTCACCGTCTCGATGATACCAAGCGACCACGGCAGGAGGAAAAACAGCACGGAGACAGCGACACCGATAGTGGCGATATACCACATAATCATGGTCGTCAACACCATGAACGTCTGCAGCGGGATGCGCTCGCCGGGGTTTTCTGTGCGCCAGGCCAGCCAGCTACGGAACCAGTCGGCCCCGGCAAGCCAGGTACCGATCAGGAACACCGCCAGGCCAGCGTAGAACATCGGATGAGCCTGCAGCGGCGCGTAGAAGGTAAACAGGACGTCAGCACTGACGTCGATGTCTGGAAAGAACCCGAGCAAAATCGCTGCGCCGGTCATCGACGATCCAATCGACATGAGAGCGAGCCACGCCTTGGTGACCATGATGTTCTCCGCCGGACGGTCGAGACTCCGCGTAACTGCCCACTGGTAGAGTCCGACGAGGAAGAAGATGGTAAAGACGATTGCGAGCAAGACACCGTGGGCCGTCAGGACAGTGTAGTAGTCCGCGGAACTGAAGACGCGGAGAACGTTCGTCCGGTGTAATGCCTGAACGATACCGAACAGCGCCCCGATTCCGAGGGCGACAAATGCCACGAGAAACGCCTGCCGAACGATAGCAGCCTCCTCGGGAAACTTATCGGCGAATGTCGACTTGTTTGTCTTCGTGCTCATTGGTTACTCCCGTTGTATTCGTCCTCGGGCACGACTTTCAGCACACCTTCCATCGTGTGATGAGCCTGCCCACAGTATTCGTGACAGACGATGCCATACTCCTTTGGCTCGTTCACCTCGACGGTGATGTCGGCGACCTCACCCGGAATTGCCATCGTGTTCGCGTTCGTCCCCGCGACAGAGAAGCCGTGAATCACATCGAGGGAGGTGACGTGGAAGTGAACCGTGCTGTTTGCGGGCACGGTAATCGGCGGCTGGCCGGCCTCCGTCGACCCCGGCCGGAAGACGAACTGCTGGGCGATGACGTAGACGTCGTATTCGTTTGGCCCAACCTGCTCGACACCCGGGTCACCGAAATCCGGGTGCTCCGAGAGTGCGTTCGGGTCGACTGTCTCCCCGTTGTCCACCATCGAGACACCGACCCCGACGGCACCGTACGTGATGGTGGAAATAAACGCCACGATGAGTACGAGCGAGATTGCCAACCAGAGTTTCTCGTATTTGTGGATGTGCATCAGTTGTCACCCCAGGACAATGAGATCGTTTCCCAGAAACTCGACGAAATACATGAACACCCACATCAATACCAGAATGGTGAAATAAATCAGTATCAGGGTGAGTGTCCCCGTCGGATCGAACTCTTCGTGGGTGAGCTCCCGTTCTATCTCTGCCTGATTTGTCGGCGCAGAGACGCTCTGTTCTACGTCCTCGGGGCCCTCTCCGGCCTCGGCTGGCGCAGTTGCACCACTGTTCATAGGATACCCTCAGTGGTTTGGCCTATTAATCCAAGGCCACCGTTCTCAAATCGCTGGAACGGGCACAAATAACTTATAAACACCCGCCGATATGTATCATATATGAGTATCGCACCACGGGTCGTCGGGTTGCTCGCACTGGGCGCAATTGCGCCTGTCGCGGCGTTCGTCGTCTTGAACGGGGAGTGGATCGTCGCCGTCGCACTGGTGAACGTTCTCCTCATCGCCGGGAGCCTCGCTATCGCGATGTCACCGACGGAGGAGCACGCGGAGCCGAACGGAGTGTAGGGATGGCCAGCGGGGCTGTTGGCCACGTTCTCGCGATGCCGTCGGCCGGGAGCCTCGCCAGTAACGTCGACCTGCTTCTCTTTTTCGTCGTCGGTCTCCTCGCAGGCGCGCACTGTCTCGGGATGTGCGGGCCACTGGTTTCGACGTACGCCGACCGCATCACCGCACAGCGCGCGCAGCGCGACCGTAGTCGCGTCACGCTGTTCGACGTTCGACAACACGGCCTGTTCAATGCCGGACGCACGCTCGGGTACACCGTCGTCGGTGGCGTGCTCGGTCTCGTCGGGAGTTTCGTCGTCGGGACGGCGGCTACTATCGACCCGATTGCCACTGTCGTCCGGGGCGGCGTCGGCATCGTCGTCGGTCTGTTTATCCTCGTGGTCGGGGCGGGCTATCTGCTCCGCGGAACCACGGCAACCGGACTGTTGACTGGTGGGCCCGGACTGGGTGCCGTCTTCGGTCGCGTCTCGGGCGTCCTGACAGCGAAAATCGACCGGCTTGCGGGCACCAGTGGCATCGTCGGACTCGGTACAGTCCACGCACTGCTTCCCTGTCCCATCCTCTATCCGGCGTATCTCTATGCCTTCGCCATCGGTGACCCCCTGCGGGGTGCGCTCGCACTCGGACTGGTCGGACTCGGGACGATACCGACGCTGCTTGCCTACGGGCTCACGGTTGGCTCGCTCTCTGTCGGTCACCGCAAGACGCTCCACCGGGTGCTGGGTGTTGTCTTTCTCGTGCTGGGCTACCTGCCGCTGGCGCATGGCCTGATGCTTTTCGGTGTCGACCTCCCCTACCCGAACGTACCGTTCTACCAGCCACTGTGACCATGACCGGATGCACACTCTGTGACCTCGATTTGCCAGAGACACCGGTCACCGCCGAGGACGTCGACGGGCAGTTCTGCTGTCAGGGCTGTCTCCAGGTCGCTCGCACGCTGGACGAGGAATCTCTCGAGACGAGCGACCCCGAGGAACTGCTCGACACCACCGATACGGAGGACGCCGAGGGTGACGTTGCCTACCTCTCCGTCGACGGAATGCACTGCTCGACGTGTGAGGTGTTTCTGGAGTCGACAGCGACCGACCACGCTGGCGTCACCGGGGCAGCGGCCTCGTATGCGACGGATACGATGAAAGTGGTCTACGACCCCGACAGTCTCTCCGAGGGCGACATTCCCGACATTGTCTCCGGAACGGGCTACGAGGCCCGCGAACAGGCACTCGACACGAGCGCAGAAAACGAGGACGCACAGGTGGCTCGGTTTCTCGCCGGTGGTGGCTTCTTCGGGATGATGACGATGATGTTCTACATCGTCTTCATCTATCCACAGCATTTCGGCTTCGACCCGGTCGTCGACTTCGGAACCTTCGGTCGACTCTATCTGCTCGGCCAGATCTGGCTGTTCGCAACGGCCGTGCTCTTCTATACTGGGTGGCCGATTCTCCGTGGGGCCTACGTCAGCCTCCGTGCGGGGCAGCCGAATATGGACTTGCTGGTCGCACTGGCGGCGACCAGTGCCTACCTCTACAGTACGGCAGTCATGTTCGCCGGCAGCATCGACGTGTACTTCGACGTGACCGTCGCCATCATCCTCGTCGTCACCGCGGGGAACTACTACGAAGACCGTATCAAGCGGTCTGCAATCGGTCTCCTGTCGGATTTGACCGCCGAGCGCGTCAGCGAAGCGCGTCGACACGATGGCGACACAGTGCCGATCGACGCCGTCGACCCCGGCGACGAACTGCTCGTGCGTCCGGGTGAGCGCGTGCCGCTCGACGGAAGAGTCCACGACGGCGTCGCTGCGGTCGACGAAGCACTCGTGACAGGTGAGTCGCTCCCGGTGACGAAACGACCGGGCGACGAGGTGGTCGGTGGGGCCGTCGTCACCGACGCACCGCTGATTGTGGAGGTCGGTGACGCGGGCACCAGTACACTCGACCGTATCGTCGGAATGCTCTGGGACATCCAGAGTTCACGTCCCGGCGTCCAGAAACTGGCCGACAAACTGGCGACTATCTTCGTCCCACTGGTGACGGTAGTCGCGATACTGACAGCAGTGACGACACTGGCACTTGGCGGGTCGGTGACGAGCGCCGTCCTGCTGGGGCTGACGGTGCTCATCGTCTCCTGTCCGTGTGCGCTGGGACTTGCAACGCCGCTTGCGGTGGCCGCCGGTGTCCAGCGAGCGGCCGAAGACGGCATCGTCGTCGCCAGCGAGACACTGTTCGAGACACTGCCGGAGACCGATGTGGTCGCACTGGACAAGACGGGCACACTCACCAGCGGCGAGATGAGCGTCACCGAGACAGACGCATCCGCACAGGCGCTCGGTCGTGCGGCCAGCCTCGAACGGTACTCGAATCACCCCGTTGCAGACGCCATCGTGGCCTACGCCGCCGACAAACAACCGGCGGAGACGACGCAGTCCGTTGCCGTCGACGGGAGCGATACCGTCGCCGACGGCGGCATAGAACTCGACGACGACACCACCGAGGCCGCGCCGGTCACCGTCGAGACGAAAGGTGTCGTCGGCACCATCGACGGTTCGGAGACAGTCGTCGGCCATCCAGACCTCTTCGAGAGTCGCGAGTGGACGATACCGGAACAGTACAGCGAGCGCGCACGCGAGGCCAGTGCTGCCGGGAGCGTGCCCGTCTTCGTCGGCTGGGACGGGACGGTACAGGCCGTGTTCGTCGTCAGTGACGACCCGCGGGCGTCGTGGACGGACACCGTCGAGACGCTGGCCGCCGACGGGCGCGACATCGTCGTGCTCACGGGCGACGACAGCGCCAGCGCAGAGAAATTCCGCGAACACCCCGACGTCGAGGAAGTGTTCGCCGGCGTGCCGCCAGATGGAAAAGTCGCTGCAATCCAGCGACTCCGCCAGCGTGGGCGTGTGGCGATGGTCGGCGACGGTGCCAACGATGCACCCGCGCTTGCGGCCGCAGACGTCGGTATCGCGATCGCACAGGGAACGAAACTGGCCGCCGATGCCGCCGACGCCGTCGTCACGAAGGGGAGACTCGCGCCAGTCCCGACGCTGTTCGACATCGCGACGGGCACGCGAAGTCGCGTCCGTCAGAACCTCGGGTGGGCCTTTGGCTACAATGCCGTGGCGATTCCGCTGGCCGTCAGCGGCACACTGAATCCGCTGTTTGCCGCGCTGGCGATGACCGCAAGCAGTACGCTCGTCGTCCTCAATTCGAGTCGTGAACTCGTTCCCAGAGAATGAGAATCCCCAACTTCGCTTTTAGTCGAATCCCCAGTATATCGTGGTATATGTCACACGGATCGCCACGAGATCACCAGCAAAAAGGCACAGCAGACCGGTTTCTGGAGTACGTCGGGAAAGCAGGAATCGCAATCACCCTCGTGTTGGCACTCGCTGCCGCTGGAGTCGCCGCCCTGCCAGTGATTTCGCAGGGCGGACTGATCGGGCTGACCGTCGTGTCGCTGGGGTTGCTCGGTGCTGTCCTGTTCCTGATGCGGTATCTCCACAAGCAATACGGCCGCGAGATGAACCCCGACCCCGACTGGCACTAACGTCGGCGGAGTGGACTGCGAACTTTTAGTGTCACCAGTCCTAATAGCTGGTGTGCTACCGGATATCTCCGTTTTCGGTTCGTACACGTACCTCGTGACAGAACTTCTGTGGGGAACGGTCGCGCTGTCACTCATCGCCTACGCCGGCGCATTCAGACAGGCCGCGCGCACCGTCGCCGTGCTGTACCCGCCCGCCTACGTCTGGGACTGGTACACGCTGGAGGTCGGCGTCTTCGAGATTCCGCTCCGCACCGGCGTGGAGTTGCTCGGCATCCCAATCGAGGAGCATATTTTCATGCTCATCGTCCCCGCGATGGTCGTCGGCACCCACGAGACGCTCCGAAAACTCGACGCAGCCGAGCGACTCCCCGAGTGGGCCAGGCGCTCGCACGACAATACCAGTTGAGAGGTCTATATACTCCTCTTAGCGAGGTTCATGGTCGTGTCGAGAAAACAAAACGGTGAGTCCAATGGCTGGTACACAATCTCCACGCGTAGAGTTGTATCTTAGAGCACTCACATCCCGTACAGGCAACCGCGAACAGATTATCGAAACACTGGAGCGACTGGAATCGGACGACGCCGTCGCGGACGCGACTGTCCACGTCTGGGGAGAGGCAGTGGAACTGTCCTCGGCGGCGGCAGCGACCGACCGCGGCGAAGACATTCTCGAAACTGTCTCCACGTTTCGCCAGTGGGCGACTCAGCAGGATGTCTCGCTTTCCTGTGGCTTCGAAAATACCGAAGTTAGCTCACAGATGACCGGGCAAACGTACACCAGACTCACGCTTCCGACTGTTGCGATGGCCGAGTACGTCGACGGACAACTCCAGTACGTGACACCACACGACGACGGAGATGTCACACGCGTCAGTGACCGCCTCAGTGCACTCGCGGCAACGAACCAATCGGGTCTCGAGGAGTATCCACTCCAGTCGGCCTGACCACTGCGGCGAGCGGTCTGTACCTTCGGTTACTCGGGATGTGTCGCTGCGGCAATCTCCTCTAGGTAATCGAACTGGCCGGTGAGTTCTTTTTTGCGCTGTCGAGCGATGATAGTGCCGTCCAGTATCGAGCCGACCACGGCAACGTCGAGTTCGAACTCCGTCGTGGCGCTGACTGTCACCGTGCCGTCGTCCTCGGTAAGCGTATACCTCGTCACCATCGACTCGAAGATACCATCGACCTGCTCGTAAGCCAAAAGAGCGTCGTCGTCGAAACACCGGAGCGTAAGCTCGATACTCAAAAGCCCGACATCGTTGTGAATCTCGATACGGTCGCCGTCTACGAATACCTCGCTGAACCCCGCTGCTTCCATGAACGGCTGCAGGTCGCCCATCGCGTCTGCGACGACAGCCCGTGACCCCTCGAACGACCGACTGAGTGAAACACTCTCCATATGGCGACGTGACGAGCCATCCAGATGAGCGCTTCGCCGCCCGTTCAGGGGAGGATAGACGGAGCCGAATATGTTCGGAAACACTGATTGGACTCCAGTTCCTCTAGGGAGAGATACGACGATGCCACAGGCCAAATTACGTCTCACGATTCCGGAAGAAGTCTGGATTGGGAAGCTCACACGCGCGCATCCAGACGCGAACTTCCGCATTCTCGCCGCCTTCTCCGACGAGGACGCCGGCGTCGGGCTGGCAGAACTGACCGGCGACGACCCCGCCACACTGCTGCGAGAGATGCGGGAGTTCGAGGACGTGACGGCCATCGAGGGGCTGAAACGCACCGACGAGAAGGTGCTGGTGCAGTTCGAGACGACGATGCCGCTTTTGTTGTTGCCGGCGCGTGACTCGGGTGTCCCACTGGAGATGCCGTTCGACATCACCGACGGGACGGCAGTCTGGGAGGTGACGGCACCGAGTGACCGGCTCTCGGAACTCGGCTCACAACTGGAGGCCTTTGGCATCTCCTTTTCTGTCGATTACGTCCAGCAACGCCTCAGCAACGACGAACTGCTGACCGACCGCCAGCAGCGACTGGTACTGACTGCCATCGAAAACGGCTACTACGACACACCGCGGGAGTCGTCGCTGACGGAGGTCGCTGACGAATCTGACATCGCCAAATCGACCGCCAGCGAGACACTTCACCGCGCAGAGGAGAAGATAATCAAACGCTTCGTCGACCAACTGCGGCGACCGGCGAAGATAGACGCCGCCTAGAAGGAGTAGATGGGCAGAAGCCGAAAGGTGAGGTAGGCGCTGACGGTCGCAACCATCGGCACGAGATTCTGCATCAACACGACACGGGCAGTCGTGGATGGGTTGAACAGTTCCGTCGCCTCCGGAATGTCAGACGGGTCTTCCTCACCGATGGCAGGCAGTTCCTCGCCTGGCTCGTCGCCTGCAAGCGACCCCACAGAGACGGTTCCACCCTCACCGCGGACACCCTCGGCGACGGTTGTGGTGCGCGTTGCGCGTCCCCAGCCGAGACCGACGATGCTCATCGTCGCGATGATGACGAAACTCGCGGGAATGCCGATTGCCGAGAGCGCCACGACGATAGTCGCACTCACCGAGGCGACAACGATGGCCGCAGTCAGGGGCAACTGCGTGAGGTCGTTGCCAAGCGTATCCAGCGTCCGGCGCGCGATGGTGAGCGCACCGACGCCGACGGCAACCGACCCGAAGATGATGCCCGTGTTCATCTGCAGGTCGTTGCTGCCGACCAGCGGCGCGATTGCGTTCGCGATGTTCGACGTCCCCGCCGAAAAGGCCATCAGACAGCCGATAATGACGACGATGCTGGTTCCTATCAACTCGCGAATCGTCGTGTTCGGACCGCGAGCGGGACGGGGAATTACCCCTGAACGGTCGAATGTAATCAACGCGCCTTCGCTCTGTGCGAGTGCGACGCGACGGTTGATCTGAGAGTAGAAGTACCGCCCGATGACACCCGAAACCCAGAAGGCGATAATCGGCGCGACAATCCACCAGGTCGCGATACGTCCCATCACGCCCCAGGCGAGTTCGTTCGCCGCGAGTCCGAGTCCGGCGATTGCCCCGACAGCAGTCATCGACGTCGATGCCGGGACGCCGACGAAGTTGCCGAGGAACAGCGCACCGCCGATGAAAAAGAGAACGGTGACGTTCGCTTCCAGCGTGAAAATCGACGTGCTCGTGACGAGTTCACTCCCGAGCGTGTCGACGACACGGCGACCGATTGTCCACGCACCGACGAAGAAAAATAGCGACATGAGTCCGCCAGCAACGACCTTCGAGAGAACGCCAGACCCGACTGCTGGCCCGAACGCAGGACCCGTGTTCGCCCCGCCGATGTTGAATCCGACGAACGCGGCGATGGCAAGACCGATGATTAAGAGTGCGTCTGTCACGATGAAAGAAACGGACCGAGCCTGTTTAAATTACTCCGTTTGGCTGCCCGGTCAGCTACCAACGGCTTCAGCCGTTGGCTTGTCGGTGGACTCCCGTTCTGC
>CAZFOF010000072.1:0-5386 GCA_964520265.1 uncultured Halobacteriales archaeon
GGACGGCAATGCTTTTCCATGCCGACACAAAAGCGGAAGGCATGGCAGACGACTCTGAAGAAAGCGATTCCCCAGAGGAAGAAGAAAGTGAAGAGAAGTCCTTCCGCGAGCGTGTCGAGGAAATTCGACAACAGCGCGCCGACGAGGAAGGCGAAGAAGGCGAAAGCGAGCGCGGGCCACCCGAGGAGATGATGGGTGGCGGTGGCATGGGCGGCGGTGGCAATCCCTTCGCACAGATGATGGGTGGCATGATGGGCGGCGGTCCCGGCGGTATGGGCGGCGGCCCCGGTGGTGGCGGCCCGGGCGATTCCAGCGGTGACAACGAAGAAATGACTCGCGAAGTGCGAAAACTCCGCGACGAAGTCCACGATATGCGCCGGACGCTCGAACGGATCGCAGACGCACTCGAAGACTGATACGGACTGCTGTACGTCAGTACCGGACTGACCGCACGAAGGCGTGCGGTCGTCCCGGAACACAGTTACAGCAATCCGTATGAGAATTCCTGCAGTTCGTTTTTCACTCTTCGTAGGCCAGACTCATCACCCACTGCGAGAAGGCGTCGCTGTGGGCGTCCGTCTCCTCGTCACCGACGAACGGCGAGAGGCGGTCGCCCGCCATCAGCAGCGAGAAGTTCAGGTCTTTCGCAGCAGGGGTGAGATAGTACGTGTTGTGGCCGTTGTAGACCGTCTCCTCGCGCTCGATGAGGTCGTCCTTGACCAGCGCGTCGACGATGCGACTTCCCTTCCGGGAGGAGACGTCCAGTTCCTTCCAGAAGTTGCTCTGGTGGATGCCGCCAGTCTCACGGACGAGTTCCAACCCCCGGCGCTCGTCGTCCGAGAGGTTCTCCTCCGCTTCAGATAGGCTCATACACAACACACGGTCGGTCACCTGTTTAAATGTGACTGTCGCGTAACTCGCTGGGGGCAATCTTCACACAACGGCGTCTACCGGTTCGAACGCCGTCTCACACGGCGGTCCGTCGGCGTACTCGTAGGTCGCCGGCCCTGACTCCGGCAGGAGTACCAGCGAGGACGACCGTGTCCCGAAGCCATCGCCGTGGACGCAGACGCCGTAGTCGTGGTCTCCGACCATGACGCCAGCACGGTCGAGCCACTCCCGTGCACCTTCGCCGGGTTCCGGGCGAAGTGCGGTTCGCAGTTGGTCGGCGTTTCCAGCCTGCTCGTTCCCGACGTCGGGACGCGCCGATGGCACCCTGTAGCGGCCGTCTGCACCGACGTTGACGACGACGTGGATGCCGGGGTCGAGGTTCCTGATGTGGGGACGGCCGTCCCACTCGACCAGCAGTGCCGCGCCGGCATCCGCTGCCAGCAGATTGAAGCCGTCGTAGGAGCGCTCGTCGAGTTCCCGCTCGACGTAGCGGATGGCGTCTTCGGCGCGTTCGTACTGGAGTGCATCGCGGACGAGCAGCCCCCGAGAACGCTCCGAGTCGAGGTCTCTGTCTATCCAGCGATTCGTAATTGCGACGAGGAGACCGTGTTCGTTGTATCCCAGCCAGGTTCCGCCGGCCTCGCTGTCTCTGGGAGCGACTGTCGGCGTCTCCCAGTCCCGGCGAGCGGGTGGCTCGGATTCACGATGCAGTTGTTCGTCACGATTCGCCGCGACGACGACGGGTGCCTCCTCGAACACCTGCCACGCGAGTGTCAGTGTACACACGACCCTGTGTAGGCCGTCAGCCATCAAAAGCGACGGGGTCACTCCTGCAGATGCGCTCTGACGGCCGCTCGGTCGACCGTTCCCGACGGTGTCCGCGGAAGGTCGTCCGCGAACGCAACGGTTTTGGGCACTTTGTAGGATGCCAACCGCTCGCGGGCGTACGTTTCGACCCCGCTCTCGGTGAGACTGTCGTCGTCTGGAACGATGAGTGCGGCCACACGCTCACCCCACTCCGGGTCTGGCAGGCCGACGACTGCCGCTGTGGCGACATCGTGATGTGATTCGAGTACGTCCGTGACCGTCGCGGGATGGACGTTCTCACCGCCGGTGACTAGCATGTCGTCGACCCGTCCCACTACCCTCACCCGGCCATCCTCGTCACGTCTACCGATATCGCCGGTGTGGAGGCCATGCTCCCCGAACGCCGAGAATGTGGCTTCCTCGTCCAGATAGCCCGGCGTGACCGCCGGCCCGTCGACGACGAGTTCACCGCGCTCGCCCGTCTCGACGGGGTCACCGGCTTCGTCGACCACTGTCACCTCGGTACCGAGGAGTGGGTGGCCCACTGTCTCGGGATTCACGTCTACCTGCTGTGGTGTCGCAGTCGCTATCTGTGAGGCTGTCTCGGTCATCCCGTAGGTTGGGTACACTGCGACGTCCCGCGCGAGCGCCCGCTGTATCAACTGCTCGCTGGCCGGTGCTCCACCGAGTAGTACCGTCTCCAGTGTCTCTGGTGGTGTCCAGCCGTCTTCTATGAGCCGGTGTAACATCGTCGGGACGAGCGAGACGCCAGTTATGTCTTCTTCGTTCAGTGTCTTTCCCGTCCGCTGTGTATCGAACGGGACATCCAAGACGAGCGTGGTGCCGTAGAGTGCTGTCCGGACGATGGGTGCCAGCCCGCCCATGTGATACGTCGGCAGACAACACAGCCACCGGTCGTCAGGCGCAACACCAAGACGGAAGGCAGCGGCCGTGGCACTCGCGAGGAGATTTTCGAGCGTCAACTGGACTGCCTTTGGCTTGCCGGTCGTACCGGAGGTGAACAACACGAGCGCACAGTCCGTCCGCGTCCAGGTTTCGGGCTCGAAGGCGGTGTTTTCTTCGTCTGGTTCGAAGGCACTCACCGACGTGTGTTGTGGGTCGTCGAGAGAGAGTATCTGGCCGTCGAACACCGGCCGTGCCCTGGATTCCGTCGTGCGCTCACAGACGAGACAGTCCGGCGATGTGGCGGCAATCTGTCTCGTGAGTGTGTCGTCCGACACTTCGAGGTTGAACGGGACGACCGTCCGTCCGGTTCGCCACGCTGCGTGAACCGTCGCGACGAAGCCGACACGCGTCGAGGCGAGTAAGCCGACTCGCCCCTCGCCTGGCAACGCTTCCAGACTGGTGGCGAGACCAGCGACAGACTCCGAGAGCGCACGGAACGTCCACTCGCGACCGGTGTCGGCGTCGACGAGTGCAGTGCGATTCGGTGTCGCCGCCGTCCGGTGGGTCAGCGGGTCGTGTGTCGGCCACTCGATGGACTCGCGCATCTATCTCGCCGGTCGGTTGGGGAGGCCGAGGCCCTTCGCCTGCGGCACGTCGATTGCGCCGTCGGTGACCGGTGCCGGGTCTTCGGAGAGGTCTTCTGCCAGCAACGACCCCGTCGCGAGGCCGCACGGCCGACTCTCGGGGAGACTCGCCGCCACGTGTACCGCGCCAGTTCGGGCGACAACTGCATCCACCGTCGTCGAGAGAACCGGGTCGACGCCGGCGTCGCGAGCGGTCATCGCCACCTCGCGTGCGCGGTCGGGCCCGCCCACGACCATCGGCTTCACGACGATGACATTTGCTGCGTTTGCCGAGAGAATTGTCTGGAGGGAGTATTCGACCAGCGACTCGTCGACCGCAATATCGACCGGGCCACCGGATAAGTTGGCGTGGCCTGCCAGGTCGTCGGCTGGGAGCGGTTGTTCGATGTAGGAGACGTCGAGGGATGCTGTGGCATCCAGTACGTCGGCTGCCTGTTCGGGTGTCCACGCCCCGTTGGCGTCGGCACGGAGTTCAACGTCCTCCCCGACGCGGGCTCGCACCGCCCGGAGTCGTTCGATATCTACCGCTGGTTCTCTGGCACCGACTTTGATTTTGAGCGCGTCGAACCCGGCCGAGACGGCGTCTTCGGCGGCCGCGGCTGTCTCCTCCGGTGGTTGGTCGCCGATTGTCGCATTGACCGGGACAGACCTGACGAGACGCTCGTCGTCGAGATAGCGATACAGGGGCTGCTCTGCGGCACGCGCGCTGGCTTCGGCGAGTGCCAGCGCCAGTCCGTGGCGAGCGGCGGGGGCTGTTGTCTTCGTCAGTGCGATGCCCCAGTCGAGTTCCTCGGCAACCTCGGCGGCGCGTCCGAGCGCCTCACGACACTCCTCGTGGGACTCTGTCCAGCCCGGCAGTGGCGTGGCTTCACCGACACCTTTGGCACCGTCGTGCTCGACGAAGACCAAGAATCCCTCGCGGTGCTCGATGGTTCCGGCAGCGGTTTCGAGCGGCGATGCCAGTCTGACACTGAACGGTTCGATTTCCATCTTATGTCACCCCGGGAACGAGCATACCCGCTGCCAACAACACGGCGTACAGTGCGAGTAACTGTCCGGTTCGTTCGAGTGCAGGGTTCAACGCAGTCCCGTCAGTCTCGGTGAGTACCGTGTGCGTGACGCTGGCGGCCAGCGGGAGCGTCACGTACGGTGCGAGGACGGCCACCGGATAGTCGAACGCGAGCCACAGTACCGGCGGGGCGGCGTAGGAAAGTACCGCCAGCACGACGAACTCGACACGACTCCAGCGGTAGCCGAGTATCACGGCAAGCGTTCGCTTTCCTGTCTCCTGGTCGGTCTCTCTGTCGCGAATGTTGTTCACCACGAGGATACACGTCGAGAGCCCCGCAGCACCCAGTCCAGCGACGACGACGGCCAGCGTCACGGTTCCCTCGGGAATCCCGACGGGGAACGCTCCCGAAACGGTCGTCACTGCCTGGACGTAGTAGGTGCCGGTCACGGCGACGAGGCCGAAGTAGATGAAGACGAACACGTCACCGAGCCCGTAGTAGCCGTAGGGATAGGGCCCTCCCGTGTAGAGGATGCCGGCGACGATACTGGAGAGGCCGACGGCCAGAATCGGAACGCCACCGATGTAGACCAGATACAGGCCGACGACGACCGCGAGGCCGTAGGTTGCGGCCATCGCCAGTTTGACCTTCTGTGGCTCGATGAGCCCGCCTGCGGTCACGCGGGTGAATCCCTCGCGGTCGTCGGTGTCGGTGCCGTTGACGGCGTCGTAGTAGTCGTTGGCGAAGTTGGTGCCAACCTGGATGAGAAGGGCACCGAGGAGTGCGGCGACGGCTGGCAGAGGGGCGAAAACGCCCTCGTGGACTGCCACCGCTGCACCGAGGACGACCGGCGCCGCGCCGGCGGGAAGTGTCTGTGGCCGTGCAGCCATCAGCCACGCCTGCCTGCGGGAGATATCGGCGGTCGCTGTCATTGTCCAGACCTACGAACGCGACACTCAAAGCGGCTGTGGTTGGGCAGTACACTGTCTGTGTGCATCCGGTCGTCTCGTTTGTGACTCACAGTCAGTAGTGCCAGGGGTAATCTCGAAACTTCGGTTCGCGTCCCTCGTTGAAGGCGTCTCTGCCCTCGCTGGCCTCGTCGGTCATATAGCCGAGTCGGGTCGCTTC
>CAZFOF010000072.1:5396-9231 GCA_964520265.1 uncultured Halobacteriales archaeon
ACCTGCTGGCCGACCATCCCGTCGTCGGTGGCGTTGAACGCGTACTTGAGCATCCGAATCGCCATCGGTGACTTTCGCGTAATCACGTCGGCCCAGGCCAGTGCTTCGATTTCCAGTTCCTCGTGTGGCACCACCTCGTTGACCATCCCCATCTCCTCGGCTTCGGCGGCGTCGTAGTCTCTGCCGAGGAAGAAAATCTCGCGTGCTTTCTTCTGTCCGACCTGTTTGGCGAGATACGCAGAGCCGAAGCCAGCGTCGAAACTCGCAACGTCCGCGTCGGTCTGTTTGAACACGGCGTTCTCGCTGGCGATGGTCATATCACAGATGACGTGTAGCGAGTGCCCGCCGCCGACCGCCCAGCCCGGCGCGACGCAGATGACTGGCTTGGGCATAAATCGGATGAGTCGCTGGACTTCGAGGATGTGGAGTCGGCCGACACCAGCCTGTGCGGCTTCGTCGTCTTCGTCTTCGGTGTACTCGTAGCCGGAGTCGCCCCGAATCGACTGGTCGCCGCCGGAGCAAAACGCCCAGCCGCCGTCTTTCTCGCTCGGGCCGTTGCCTGTTAGCAGGACACACCCAACGTCAGGCTGGCGGCGAGCGTGGTCGAGAGCGGTGTAGAGTTCGTCGACCGTCTCCGGCCGGAACGCGTTTCGCACCTCCGGGCGGTCGAATGCGATGCGCGCGGCCGGGACATCCGTCCCGCGGTGATAGGTAATGTCGCGGAAATCGAAGCCGTCGACCGCTGTCCACTCCTCGGCATCGAAGAGTTCAGAGACCATACGAGTCGTCTGGAGGGCTGGCGCAAAAAGATTCGCTGTCGCGGTGGCTCGGACTGCTGGCTGTGACTTTGCGCAGAAGCCGTCACCTCAGTCGCGATTCGCAGAGGTTTGCAGTCGTCAACCGACAATTCCGCCGTTTATACTGTCGACTTTGATGCTGAGACGACGACGCGTCCCGTCGGTTTCGAAGGTGAGGTCGCCACCGCTGGCCTCGACGAGCCAGTCGACGAGCCAGAGTTCGACACCGTGGGCGTGTTCGAGTGCCGTCTCTGCGCCCGCGGCAACGGCCGCCAGGTCTGCCTGCGGAAGCGTCTGGCTGCAGTCGTCGATACACAGCGTGACGTGCCGGTTCGACTGCTTGACTCGTATCGCAAGTTCGGGGGTTGCACCCCGCCGTGAGAGCGCGCTTTCGGCAATGTTGTCGATGATAAGACCGAAGCTATCGTCGACACACGCCAGCGCACTCTCCGGCATCTCCGTCCGGATTTCCAGGTCGGGATTGGTCTCCTTTAGATACGAGACACGCTGTTCGACCAGTGCCGTCACGTCTTTTGGGTGGCGAAGCTCCGCGGTGTCGGTCGCCGGCGCACTGGCCTTGCGAACCTTGTCGGTCAACTCGACGAGCGAGTCGATTTTCTCCCGTGCCTGTTGGAGTTCCGCCTCGTGTTCGCCATCTGATTTATTCTCGATGCTGTCGAGCATACACATGACGACGCTCATATCGTTGCGGAGATTGTGCCGCAAAACCCGGTTGAGGACGGTGTTTCGCCGCTTGAGTTCCCGACTCTCCTGCTGGACACCCGTCACAACCCCGGCAAACGCTCCCGCGACGGCCATCGTCGACAGCGTCGTCCCGAGCAGTATGGACTCCACCGTCGACACCGGCGTGGCCGGCACGAATATCTCGACGAGGAACAACACGACGGTTCCGACACCGAGACCGGACGCGCTGTACTCGGCGACGACCCACACCTGGTCACTCGACAGGTCGAATTGCTGGAGCCACGCCACAGCGCTGATGAGGGTAATCACCGGCACACCCCAGGCGAGGTTCCACACTACTCTGGTTGTCGCTCCCTGGAGAGCTTGCGCAACCAGTATAACCGCTAAAACCGCCCCAGTACCGACGATGTAACCTTCCCCAAGGCTACGTTTTGACACGTTCATAAGTTCTCCTGGCCCGCGTGCTCGCCACCCACACCCACAGCACCGACGCGCCTGTAAATACAATCGAAATCAGTGGTGATAATAATTGTGGGTGATTCCCATATGTCAATAACTCCCAGACAGCGGCCCATGTCAACGGACAGACGCTCCGCAGAAAACGCGACATTTAGCGGTTGAAACGACCACAAAATCGGAGAGCGAAGTGTTAGGACATCCTCAGCAGATGGCCGAGAGAGCAGTGACAATAAGTGTGAATGACGCGGGAGCAACCCCAGAATTATCAAGTCTGACATCTGCACTCGCTGCCTGAACTCTCGACGCGGCTACTCGATATCGAGAATCTCGACGTCGAATTCGAGTGTGCGGCCAGCGAGTTCGTGATTGAAATCGACACGGACGGAGTCGTCGGTGACTGCGACGACATCGCCGTGGAGACCGTTGTGTGCCTCGACGTGTTGGCCCGGTTCGGGTGGCGTGCCGACCATCGCTTCGAACTGGTCGGGGGCGTACTCTCGAACGCGGTCGGGGTCGTGTTCGCCGTACGCCTCTGGTGGCTCGACAGTCACCGTCGCCTCCTCGCCTGCTTGCATCCCCAGCACGGCAGTTTCGATGCCTTCGATGACCTCGCCATCGCCAACGGTGAACTCGAGTGGCGAGACTGCGTCGGGTGTCTCTGATTCCTCGATTAAATCGTTGGCTGCGGCGACTTCTGGCACCGAGGTAGCGAAGACGGTTCCGTCGTCGAAGCGGCCGACGTATTCGACTCGCACCCGGTCGCCACGGTCGATGGTCACACCAGTCCCCTCCCTCGGTCGATACAGCGTTCGGGTCGGTTCCCAACGACGTTACTGCTGGAGATCATAGAGCCTCCGGAACACGGTTGGTGGGAATCGTAGTTCGACGCGACTCGGCGGTCGACCTTTTCCGTTCTGGATGTTCGACTGGACGCGCTCGACGATGCCGGTTTCTGCCATCTCGTAGAGGAATCGCTTGACTGTCCCCAGCGAGAGGTCGACATTCGGTTTCTCACTGATTGCCTCGGTCGTCGCGGAGACCGAAGACAGGTCGTCGTTCCCGAGGTCGAGGAGTTTCCGGAGGACGAGTTGCTTGTTGGCCGGCAGTGCAAGCACTCTCGCCAGCGAGACCGACGGTCGCGGAACCTCCTCGAAGGCCTGTGAGACGTCTCGCTGCTCGAGTCGCGTCCGGCCATCCTGATTTGCCCTGTCGGCGGCGATAAACAGCGCTGCCAGTGCGTCGTGGGCGTTCCCATCCGACCACTCGGCAATCGTGCGGGCCAGTTCGTGATTGAGGGCCTGCTGGGCGAGTCCCTCCGACGCCCGTGTCATCAACACGTCGACGAGCATCTGTCGCTGGTAGGGTGCAATCTCGATTGCAGACGCCGTGTACCTCGTCAGGTCTGTCTGTTGCGGGTCGTCTCTGCCGATGGCGAGCCAGCTCACGTTGCTCGGCAGTCCGGCGAACAACTCGATGAGTTCCGCTGTGCCGGTGCTCGCCGGCTCTCCGACGTGGTCGACAGCGATGACGATGCCGGTTCGGGAGCCGTTGAGAATCGTATGCAACCGCTCGCGTAACTCCGCAGTGCTGAGACCGTGTTCTGGAACTGACTCTTCGACGAGTGCATCGAGGACGTCGTGATAAAAGGCGAACTCGCTTGCGGTCTCGCGCATATCGAGGTAGACAAACCCCGGCGTCGTCGGCGATGCTGCCCGGGTGCTGGTGTGGATGACAGACCGCCTCTCGGTCGAAAGCCGCTGGAGGTGTGCAAAGAGTGCGGTGACGATTGCGGACTTCCCGGAACCGAACTCCCCGTGGACGGCTTCTGTCATGTGTATACATACCAATCGTACACCACGCCGGTTGGGTAATCG
>CAZFOF010000073.1:0-9108 GCA_964520265.1 uncultured Halobacteriales archaeon
TAGGACTTGCCGCCGCCCTCGTAGAACTTCCCGAAGAACTCGACGTACTCGAGACGCACTGCCTGCAGGCCGGCACTCGTAATCCCGAGCACCAGCACGAGCAGGTGACCGATGACGAGGATGACGATGCCAAAGAGCACACCAGCAATTCCCATGTGAATGAGGCCGGGGAACATGATTTCGCCCTCGGCGACGGCACCTGGCCCTTTGTCGATGAGGAAGTGGAACTCGCCGTGGTGGCTGTAGGCTCCGAAGAACAGGAGATTGACCACGAAGGCCATTCCTGCCTTTGCCAGCAACACAGCGGCCAGTCGGGCGTACGAGAGCACGTTCACGAGCACGTTCAGGGCCTCGACGGCCTCGACGATGTCAGCGTAGGCGAGCAACAGGAGGCCAGCGACGAAGAGGCCCAGTCCCGCCCAGCCAACAACCTCTGGGAGGCCGTTGAAGCCAATCGGATACACCGACGCTGCTGCGTTTCCAGCGTCGTGGAACTCTGCGACCGTCATCCCCGTTCCCGGGAGTGACTGGCCGGGATTCGCGAACGACGCAAAGAGGAATGCGGGCTTTTTGGCTGCGAAGAGACTGCTGAAGACAAATGCCCACACACCGCCCATCATCAGCACCCACGACCCGCTCTCGGTGACGGCATCGACGATGCCGTGGTTGAGATTGCGGATGAAATCGAGCACGTAGCCGATTGTAATGTGTGCCAGGCCGGCGAAGGCACTGACGGTCAGCCAGGTCAGTGCGTACTCGGCTTCAGCCGGCTGGAGTCCCTTGTGCATCGGCGGATTGCCGCCGAAGACCACTTCACCCAGCTGGTGCAGTCCGAATATCTCGCCGTAGAGGACGCCGAAGATAGCGGTGAACGCACCGGCCCACAGCGCAACGCCGCCGAGACTGCTGATAACGTCGCTGTCGAAGCGGGACATCAGCAACGCACCGATGCCCATATAGAGGAGTCCGTAACCGAGGTCGCCGATCATGAATCCGAAGAACGCCGGGAACGTGAGGAAGACGAAGAAGGTCGGGTCGAACTCGGAGTATTTCGGCCGATTGATAACCTCGACTAGTGCCTCGAATGGCCTGACACCACCGGGGTTGTTCTGGATGACCGGTGGCTCGTCTTCACCCATCGTGACGGTTCCGCCATCCGCACGCGCTTGCTGGTCGTCGTCTTCGACGTGGCCACCATCTGCGGCCGTTGGCTGTTTGCCGGGGTCGACCTCTTCGTGGTCGACGACGTGGCCGTCCTGGTCGTACTCGGCCTGTTCGAGTTCTGCAATCTCGACGTGGTCGCCGACTGCGTCGTACAGTTGACTCTCGAAGTCGGGTACCTCGGAGCTTGGAATCCAGCCTTCGGCAACGAAGGCGTTCTCCGTCGTCGCGAAGGTCAGCGGCGCTTCCCGCTTTTGGACCTCGATGGTCAGTTCTTCCTCGGCAGCCAGCAGGAAGCTACCGACCTCCAGGCGCAGATCCTGAATCTCGTCTTCGACGGTGTTGAGCTTGGAGTCGAGTTGCTGGCGTCGGTGGCGCAACTCGTCGAGATACTCCTCGGGTTTGCCTTCGCCGTCAGGAATCTCGATTGCGGTAAAGGTCGCATTAACGAGTGCGTCCTGGAGCGTTTCCTCCTCGCCCTGTGCGAAGACGGCGATGGTACCGTCTGCGCTCTCGACATCGAACGCCTCGATGTCGCTGTCTGCGAGTGCGCGCTCGACGGTGTCTGCGTCGCCTTCGCCGACGCGGACGGCAAGAGAGTCGTAGCCACCCAGCAAGTCGAGGTCGATACCGAGTTCGACGAAGGGCTCCATCGTGTCGATGTTCTCCTCGACGGTTCGGAGTTCGTTGCGGAGTTCGTCGCGGCGGTCGTCGAGTTCGTTGACGTCCTGGCGGATCTCTTCGAGTTGTTCTTCCAGTGCGTCGTCGGTCACCAGCTGGTTGCTGGGGCCGACATCTTCGCCGGTGACGTCCAGAATCGACTTCAGCGAGCGAACCGTGACGAGTTTCTGCGAGAACTCGTCGGCACCCTCTTCGGGGTCACCCGGCTCGAAGCCGTCCCAGGAGCCGTCGTACTCCGTGACGTGCAGCATCCGGAGGTCGTGTACGGTCTCGACGACGTCCTCCATGACGCCTTTCGAGCCTGTCACCGAGACCCGACTCATCCGCTCAGGTCTGAGCATGTACCGCCTCCTCGAAGAGGTCTGTGACGTTTTCGACGACCTCCTCGATACGTCCTTCGGCCGTCTCTTCTAGGGTCTCGCGCTCTTCGCGCCCCTCTTCGAGGATGCGATTGCGCTCGACCTCGATTTCCTCGCGAGCTGTTTCGAGGCGTTCCTCGGCCACATCGTCGGCCTCGGCACGGGCCTCAGCACGAATCTCGTCTGCCTCCTCGCGAGCGTCGGTGATACGCTCGTCTGCCTCTTCTTTGGCTTCGGCGACGATTTCGTCGGCCTCGCTCTCGGCGTCCTTGATGCGCTCGAGTACCTGTGTCTCTGGCATTCCTCAATCGTCCAAATGTACCATCAATGCCTATTTGATAGTTGCGAAAGTTCTCCCCGCGTTCCCACGAGTGAATCCGTGGTATTATGCCGTTCAACCCCTAACCGTTTGCCAATGGGCGTCCTCGAAAACAAGGCACGCGCACGGACGTTCTACAAGTATCTCTCGAAGGTCTACGACCGCATCAACCCCTTCATCTGGGACGAAGCGATGCGCGACGAGGCAATCGGGAAACTCGACATCGGCCCTGACGACCACGTTCTCGACGTGGGCTGTGGCACCGGATTTGCCACGGAGGGGCTACTCGAACAGACCGAACACGTCTACGGTCTCGACCAGAGTGCCCACCAACTGGAGAAGGCATACGCCAAATTCGGGACGCGCGGCCCGGTTCGCTTTCACCGTGGCGACGCCGAGCGACTCCCCTTTACCGACGATGCCTTCGACGTGGTCTGGTCGTCCGGTTCGATCGAGTACTGGCCCAACCCCGTCGTTGCCCTCGAAGAACTCCGGCGCGTGACAAAACCCGGCGGGCAGGTGCTCGTCGTCGGTCCCGACTATCCGAACAACAGCGTCTTCCAGAAACTCGCCGACGCAATCATGCTCTTTTACGACGAAGAGGAGGCCGACCGGATGTTCTCCGAAGCCGGCTACGAGGATTTCCACCACATCATCCAGCAGTCACGGCCCGGTAGCCCGCGTGCGATTACGACCGTCGCCACCGTCTCCGAGTGACACCACGGTTCACGACGAGACGACGACACTTGTTTCGCCGGCCGTCGCATTCACACGGAGCAGGCCGGAGGGGCGAATCGCCCACAGCGAGCCGTCGTTACCGGTCGACCCGATCCGCTGACCGTTGATGCGGATGTCGGCTGCTGTTGGCGTGTCCGTCTCGCTACTCGTGACAGAGATGCGCATCGGCCCCGTCTCTGCCGTTGCGTTGACCTGCAGCGTCAGCCCGTCGGTTTCGTTGCTGAGCTGTACCTTTTTCGGAACCGTTTCCGGGCGCTGTGTGTGTATCTCGCGGAAGACGTCCGTACTCCCGCCGTGGATGTACGCACGCATATCCCCCTGTGGATGGCTCAGGTCGATGAGGTAGACGTCCGAATCACCGAAGCCAGCGATGCGGTTGATGCTCTGAAGGTTGTCAGCGACCCAGGGATACAGCGTCTGCGTCCGTGAAAACGCCACTGAGATGGGTTCGTTGTCGGACTGTGCGAACTGGTTTGGCTCGCCGGGGGTGTATGCGGTTCGGAGTGTCGACTCGCGGACGAAGGAGTTCTCGTCGACTGTCGCGAGCACGAGGCCACTCCCCGCTCCCTCGGCGTACACTGTCACCGGTTCGGCATCTCCCTGGACTGTCCCGACGATGCGCGAAGACAGCGGACTGGGCAGTGTAACGAGTTCGGCCTGAAGGGCGGCGAGTCTGGTCTGTACCGGAATCGGGAACGTCGTGGTGCTGTCCGACCGCACCTGCGAGTCGATGTTGTCGAGAAGCGTTCGGGACTGCTCGGCGCTCGTTTCGAGACGGGCCAGACGGCGGAGGAACGTCTCCTCGGAGATTGCGCCGTTGCTGTACGACCGAAAGACCGTCTCCTGCTGTGTATCGAGTCGCCCCAGGCGCTGTTCGGCGCGCTCGATGCTCGCTTCTACCAGGTCGAGGCGGGCCTGTGAGGTGTTTCGCCGCTCGTACTGGTGCTCGAAGGCAGACACTGAGAGCTGTCCTTCGAGGCGTTCGACATCAGTGGCGATTGCACCTGCAACGTCGACGTTGCTCCGGACGTATCCCTGTCGCGAGTTGTCGGCAGGCGTGGGGTACGCGTAGTTGGTGGTGTTCGAGAGCATCTGACTCTCGGTGTGTCCCCCGGCCAGCGTGTGGGTGGTGTCGTCGGCAGAGACGACGGCCCCAACGGTGACGAAACCGACGATGAGGAGGGCCGCTACGAGCAGACCCGACAGCGGTATCGTCCGTGACATCTACACTCCCTAAGAATGGCCGGATACAAAAATCAGTCCCCTCATAGTTATTCGAAATGACGACACGAGGAGTGTCGAGACGATTTATACTCTGCTGTAACGTTTTATTAGGGGATGGAAAGGGTTTTGCCTGTCCGGGGAGCACACGTGTGTATGTCTCCGGGGTCAGTCGTTACCCGCCTAGTGATTCTCCTCGCTGTTCTCGGAGTCGTTGCTGTTCCCGCCCTCGCCGCCGAAAGCGGTGATTCCCTCCAGTCGGATGCTCTCCAGCAGTCTCCCCTCCAGCAGGAGTCCCCACAGCAGGTCTCGACCGACGAGATACGAACAGAGACAGATATCCTCATCGAGTTACAGGACGACGGTGACGCACGCTGGACAGTCTCAGCGACACTCAACCTGACGACACCAAACGAGACGGCGGCGTACCGCGACCTCGCCGAATCCTTCCAGGAAAACGAATCCGATACACTTGGTCTACAGGCATTTCGACGGGCACGCGCGCAGGCGAGTGCTGCGACCGGACGGTCGATGTCGATTACGGATGTGACGCGGACGACCGCAGCCGACCGGCTTGTCGAAAACGGCACCGGCCGGCTGACGCTTGGATTCACCTGGACGAACTTCGGACGCGTCGAGTCCGACCGGCTCACCATCGGCGATGCCTTCCAGACCCCGGAAGGCCGGTGGTTCCCCGGACTCGAAGCAGACCAGACGCTGACGATTCGACCACCGCCCGGGTTCGGAGTCGTCAACGCGAGTGTCGCACCGGAAGACGGCGAATTGCGATGGGAAGGCCCGCAAGCGTTCGAGGAGGCAACGCTCGCTGCGACCTTCACGGGCTCGGGGTCGGATGGGGCGACAGTGACTCCGAGAACAATGACACCGACCCCGACACCGGGGCCGGGGCCTGACAACGACTCCGGCAGTATGCTGTGGATTCTGCTCGGTATCTTCGGTGTCGCCATCCTGGCGCTGGTTGGCTACTTCCTCTCCCAGCGAGACGACGATTGGCTATTGTCGCCGGCCGAGCAGGAAGCCGACGAGACTGACGAACAGCCGATGGCGAGCCCGCCGGTCGAGGGAAGCGACGAAGACGACACGGACGAGGGCGACGACGACGTCGACGTCGAGTTGTTGAGCGACGAGGAACGCGTCGAGCGTCTGCTCGAAGAGAATGGTGGCCGGATGAAACAGGCAAACATCGTCAAGGAGACGGGCTGGTCGAACGCCAAAGTCTCGCAGTTGCTCTCTTCGATGGAAGACGAGGGTCGCATCGACAAACTCCGTATCGGCAGGGAGAATCTCATCTCCTTCCCCGACGAGGATATCACGGATATCACCGACTGATACTGTTGGCTATAACTTCGTGAACGATTTTGGCACCCCGTTGTGCCAAATCTGTTCACGTACGTATAGCCGGGAGTATGAGCGTCGGCCGATATTCGTCCAGATGCACTCGCGTCAGTCGGCAACCGAGAACGAACGCGGTAACGTTTAATTCAGACCCCGCCTCACTACTCCATATGAAGATACTGGTAACAGTGGCCGAAGTTGCCGCTGCGGACGATGAGTTCGAAATCGACGGCACAGCCATCGACGAGCGATACCTCACATTCGACCTCAACGAGTGGGACGACTATGCGGTCGAAGAGGCCGTCCAGTTCAGCGAAGAACACGACGATGTGGAGGTCGTCACTGTCACTGTCGGCCCGGAACGCGTCGAGGAGACCATCCGGCAGGCACTGGCGAAGGGTGCCGACCGCGCGGTTCGCGTGTGGGACGACTCGCTTGCCGACTCCGAGGTGCTCGACCCGGCGACGAAAGCCTCACTGCTGGCCGCCGTCGCTCGTGAGGAAGACCCCGATATAATTCTCTCCGGCGTCCAGACGGGCGATTACTCCTTTGGTGCGACCGGTGTGACGCTGGCCGATCAACTCGACATGGAGTGGGGAGCCGTCGTCAACACGCTCGACGTCTCACCCGACGAGGGTATCGCGAGCGTCCACCGCGAACTCGAAGGTGGTGTCGAGGAACTGACCGACATCGAACTGCCAGCGGTGTTTACCATCCAGACCGGTATCAACGACCCTCGATACGCGAGTCTGCGCGGCATCCGCCAGGCACAGAGCAAGCCACTCGACGTCCACTCGCTTTCCGACCTCGACATCAGCGTGGACGACCTGCCACTGTCGCTGACGCTGAAATCGTTGTACGAACCGGAAGCAGAGGGCGAAGCCGAACTGTTCGAGGGCAGTCCGGAGGAGACTGCCGGAAAGCTCGGTGACCTGCTCCGCGAGAAGGGGGTGGACGCATGACGGTTCTGTTCGTCGCAGAGCACCGCCGTGGCGAACTCCGCGACGTGAGTTTCGAGGGTATCTCCGCGGGTCGCGACCTCGCCGACGCCACCGGTGGCGACCTCCACGTCGCAGTCATCAGCGGTGCCGTCGAGGAGTACGCAGACCGGCTCAACCGCGAGGGCGTCGACGCGATTCACACCGTCGCGACCGGCGAGGAGTTCAACCACGACGTGTACGTCCAGGCGACCGAACAACTCGCCGACGCCATCGACCCGACGTACATCGTCACGCCGAACAGCGTCAACGGCCTCGACTACGTGCCAGCACTGGCAAACCGTCTCGGCGTCCCACTCGTCACCGACGCCGTTGCGGTTGACGCCGACGACGGTCTGACGGTCACGCGAGAGCTCTACGGCGGCAAGGTCGAGGGCGAACTCGACGTGGCCGGCGACCGCGCCATCGTCACCATCCGCGGTGGCGAGTGGCCCGCTTCCGACGGTGCCGGTGACGCCAGTATCGAAGCCTTCGACGTCGATATCGACGAAAGCGAGGTTCGCTCGACCGTCACCGGATTCGAGGAGGTCGGTGCCGGCGATGTCGACATCACGGAAGCGGACGTGCTCGTCTCCGTCGGCCGCGGCATCGATGAAGAGGAGAACCTAGACCTCATCCACAATCTCGCCGACGCACTGGACGCGACGGTCTCTTCGTCCCGTCCCATCGTCGACAACGGCTGGCTACCCAAAGACCGGCAGGTCGGCCAGTCCGGCAAGGTCGTCACGCCCGATGTCTACATCGCTGTCGGCATCTCCGGTGCAGTCCAGCACGTCGCCGGGATGAAAGGCGCAGAGACGATTGTCGCCATCAACAACGACCCCTCCGCACCGATTTTCGACATCGCGGACTACGGCATCGTCGACGACCTCTTTGAGGTCGTTCCGGAACTCACCGAACAGTTCGCCTGACTGAGTGGCTCGTGACACGGTACGGCCAGCGTCGGGTCGCGATGGCGAGTGTGGCTGTCGCGGTGCTCGCGGCGAGTACGAGCGCGATTCTCATCCGTGCCGGAGATGCGCCCGAACCGGTGATGGCCTTCTATCGGGTTCTATTCACGGTCTGTCTTTTGTTGCCACTCGCCCGCGACACCGGTACCGAACTGTCCCGCATCTCACGGCGTGACCTCGTCGCCGCGGGTGTCGCCGGACTGGCGCTTGCGGCGCACTTTTCGGCGTGGTTCGAGAGCGTCGACCGGACGACCATCGCCGCCTCGACGACGCTCGTCCAGACACAGCCGGTGTTCGTCGCACTCGGAGCCTTCTTTCTTCTAGACGAGCGTGTCACGCGGCGTGTCGTCGGTGGGATTCTCGTCGCACTCGTCGGTGTGATGGTGATGTCTGGGGATGGACTCCTCGGTGCTCCCACAGCATCGGCACCGCTGGTCGGCAACGCACTGGCCGTCGTCGGCGCGGTGACAGGTGCAGCCTACTGGCTGTCCGGCCGGTCGATTCGCCAGCGCGTCTCACTGCTTCCCTACGTACTCGTCGTCTACAGCGTGGCAGGGGTGGGGCTGTTCGTGAGTCTCCTCGCACAGGGTCAGGCACTCGTTGGCTATCCGGCCCACGAGTGGGCGCTGTTCGTCGGGATGGCCGTCGGTCCGGGAGTTCTCGGGCATACGCTCATCAACTGGGCGCTGGAACACGTCGAGTCGAGTCTGGTCAGCGTCTCACTTGTCGGTGAGCCCGTCGGCTCGACTATCCTCGCCGCCGTTATCTTCGGCGAGGTTCCCGGCGTCGTGACACTCGCCGGCGGTATCGTCGTTATTGCTGGTATCGTCGTGACTGCACGTGCCTACCGGGCGTAGCGCGACGGGATGAGAGTCGAGCGTTACGATTGCGTTAAGCATCCGCGCGAGCGACGCGAGCGCGGTTCACCGGAGCCGAGTGCAACGAGGCTCCGGCCTTTTTCATGAACGTTTTTCGAGGAGGGGTTCGCGCCACGCCGCGAACCCGACGATGAAAAAGGTTCAGGCGAGGAAGACGTGTCGCGGTTTGTCTGCGAGAATGTCACGACCCCAGTCGACGGTGTCCGAGAACGCCTCAGACCGGAAGAAGGTCATCGCGTCTTCTTTGCTGTCCCACTGGCTGGCGATGAACATGTCGTTTTGGTCGTCAACATTGGCGAGCAGTGAGGTTTCGCGGTGGCCGTCCATGTCGTCGAGCAGTCCGCCGACAGTCTCGAACTTCTCGAGGAAGTCCGTGCGGTGTTCGGGTTTGACGGTGTAGAACATCCCCATTGTGCCGAAGCCTTCGCCGTCGCCGGCCCAGCCGAC